>JABURQ010000104.1 GCA_014762625.1 Planctomycetaceae bacterium
ATGTGGTCTCACAATTGACTGTAAACGCAGCACAACGGGCCATTCCCAGACAGACCTGATTTCAGATTTCGCAGCGGATGGTCCCAAAACCGGGCAAAACCATCGGGTTTCGTTCGAAGATGAGAACTTGAGAAGTTGAGGACTTGCAAAAAGCTCATCTTTGAAAACCCTCGGGAGTTTTCAACAAAACAGCAGAAAGCTTTCCGAACATGGAAAACACGAATTTGAGCTCAACCGAGCGTCCGTTTGAGTCGTTCGCGGTGGAAGGCGAGACGTTCTTCGGAACTCATTTTGGAGAAATCGGGAGCCGAGTTGGCAACATTTGTTTCCGAACTGGATCCAGACGTTGAGACTTTCGCTTTTGAGGGAGCGGGAGCGCTGATCGTCTTGCCGCTCCCCGCGTAGCTCATGACGTTTGTTTGAAGTGTCATGTCGTCTTCGAGAGAGCGATGCGGTTGGACGCCGAGCTTTTCGAGGACGGCGTGGTACGCTCGCACGGCTTCTTCGGGAGAGATATCGCCGTTGACGATATGTCGCAGGAATTCGATGAACGCCAACTGGTTTTCGGCGTTGTTGATTTTGCGTCCGTAGAGGGCGACTTTCGCGCCGTACTTCTGTGCTTCGGCCAGCATCTTGAACGCGTCGTAAGTGGTTCCGGCAGAGCCGCCGAGAATACCGACGATCAGGTGTGGATCGTAGCGAACCAGTTCCTCCATCGCCTGCGGTCCCTGATAAACGATTTTCAGGAAGACCGGACGACCGGCAGTCGCGACTCCCGCCAGAGTGCGGGCAATGACGTCATTGATGAATTGCGGAGTTTGTTCAGGAGAGACCACGTCGGGGAGATTGGGATTGAAGACCTCGAGAAAGTGACGGAAGCCTTTTCGCTCCGCTTCGGCACGGAACTCATTGTATTGATTCAGAGTCTCCAGATCGGTTTCCAGTTGATTGTTAAACGTGACCGAATAGAGTCCCAGAGACGAACCGATCGATCGTTCGTCGTCGGAGCAGTCGAGATGACCGCATTGCATGTGATCGATACTGGCAGTGCGGAATGGCTGAGCCGCTTCGAGATGAACTTTCCCTCCGCGCGGGATATGAACGTCGGTCGCATCATTTGCGCGGGTGGCGGGTGTGACGTGCGAATGCTCGAACAGTTTTTCGCGGATCGTCAACTGCTCGCTCGTACTGGTCGACATCAGGACGATATCGACCACCCCCTGCTTGATGATCTGACGAATCTGAGCGCGATACTCGGCCAGCGTTTTGTATTTGAGTTCGCTGTCGTGTCGTTCGGGAGAGAGACCCGGTGCGCCGATGCCGAACGCCATGTCCGCGTCCTTGGCGTCCGCGAGGATGAACTCGCGACAGCCGTGCGGGTCGGCGTGGATGGCGGCCAGTTTTTGATCGAGAGATTTCATGACTCGGAAGATTCCATGATTTCACAATGAGCGATGAAGAACTCAGTAAGTTCCTGCTTCTCCATCTCACTCGCAGCGACATTCAGTGTGACGGTTTCCAACTGATCGTTAGTGGCGTTCAGCTGCCATCCATTCACGATGAGAAAAACTTCTGCAGTCGCCAGTGCGACTCTTTTATTGCCATCAACAAATGGGTGATTTCGACAGAGATGAAATAGATAGGCGGCGGCCATTTCAGGAATTGTTTTATGGAGATATTCGCCACCATATTGGGCGGCAGGCATTTCAATCGCAGATTCCAATAAGCCCTGATCGCGCAACTCAGTCGTCCCCCCAAACTTTTTGATCAGTCTATTGTGAAGCCTCAATATCTGATCGAGTTTGACAAATAAAGGATCCATTACTGAGCGAGTTTCTTGAGGACTTCACTGCGTTCTTCGATGACTTTCTCAACGGCATCATCGAAATCAGAGTCAAGAACTCTGGGAGTGACGGGTGTCACTACCAACGAACCGTTACTGACAGTGATTTGCACTTTCCCATTCTCTTTAAGTCCCATCATCTCCAGGAGCGACCGATCGAGAATGATGGCCTGTGAATTCCCTACTTTGGTGAGGTTTTTAATCATCGCGTGGCTCCCCTTTTGTATTACTGCCAAGTCGTTATAACAATATTATAACGTGGTTGGTGTTTGAGACAAGAGTGGTTTTGAAACGATCAATTACCCCTTCAACACCTTATCGATCGTCTCCCGCAACACGCTTCCCGAACGTTGCAGGGCCATCTTCTCTTTCGGCCACAGGTCGACTTCGACGCAACCGAGAACTCCGGTTCGTCCAACGACCGTCGGCACGCTGATCGAGACATCCCGCAGACCGTAAAGTCCATTCTGCAGCGAAGAGACCGGCATGATGCGATTCGAGTCGAGAGCGATCGAGTGAACCACATCGGCAATCGACACGCCGACCGCGAAACCGGCTCCGCCTTTTTTCTTGATCACTTCGGCACCGCTGCCGCGAGTTTTCTTTTCGATCTCGGCGATCAGGTTCTGAGTCACGCCGGGAAATTTGTCCAAAGGAATCCCGGCGATCTGAGCCGCCGACCAGATGGGAACCATGCTGTCGCCGTGTTCGCCATAGATGGTGACTTCGACTTGCGTCGGTTGGACCTGAAGTCGAGCGGCGAGCATTGAACGAAGTCGCGTGGTGTCGAGAACGGTTCCCAGACCAATGACTTGCGATGCGGGAAGTCCGAGTTCCTGAATGGCAAGGTACGTCAAGACATCCACTGGGTTCGAGACGACGAACACAATCGCGTCCGATTTCAATCCGTGCGACTTGACGTCCGCCAGAATGTTTTTGAACAACGCCACATTGCGGTTGATCAGGTCGAGTCGGCTTTCATCGGGTTTCCGACGCAGACCGGCGGTGATCACCACCACGTCGCTGTCGGTGACCTGTTCGGTGCCGCCGGCGTAGATGTTTTGATCGTGAAGCAACGAACTACCGTGCAGCAGGTCGAGTGCCTGTCCTTCGACGAGGTCCTGATTGATGTCAACGAGGGCAATATCGCGGACGATGCCGCCTGCCTGTAATGCGAATCCGGCACACGAACCGACGAGTCCGCCTCCACCGATGATACTGACTTTCATGTGAGGTCTCCCAAAATCAGGATGTGATCAAGAATCTTGAAATTCCTGAACTTGTAGATTGAATTGATAGAAGGTGTGAAAAGTCAAAAGTGCGAAAAGTGAAAAGAGTGATCTTCCATTTCGGACTTGTTCTACTTTTCTTACCTTTCTGACTTTCGGTTATCGCATCGCGGCCATGACTTGATCGGTGATGGCCGAGACGAGGTTATCGATGTCCGCTCCATTGTTGGCAGCGGGGGCGGTGGCGGGAGCGGAAGAGCCGTTCGTAGCCGGTTTCGACAGGTAACCGGGATATTTCGGTCCGGGGCCAAAGGCATCGGTCCGCGGCACGTTTTCCTGGTATCCTTCGCGGAACGCCGAGTTGCCGCAGAGGTCGCAGTCTTCGTTCTGGAAGCGAGGATCGTCGAAGCCGAGGCGTTTTTTCAGGTCGAGCAGTTCGCGAGTCTTCTCTTCGCTGAAGAAGTCGACGTTGCCGAGCTGACGCGAGAGCATCAGGATGCGACAGTAGGCGTCGAGGATTTCCGTTTTCCAGTAGGCATCTTCGAGGTCCTTTCCGAAAGTGACCGTACCGTGGCTTTTGAGAATCACGGTATTCGTTCCTTTGAGGAACGGTTTGACGGTGTCGGCGAATTCCTGTCCGCCCGGTGTTTCGTAGGGCGCGATCGGCACTTCACCCATGAAGACTTCCACTTCGGGGAGAATACACTGCGGGATCGCTTCTCCGGCGACGGCGAACGCGGTGGCGTGAGGAGGATGGCAGTGAACCACGGCTTTGACGTCCGGACGCTCTTTCATGATCGTCAGGTGCAACAGCACTTCGCTGGTTCGTTTCCGTTTTCCGGCCAGTTGGTTTCCATCCAGATCGACGGCACAGATATCTTCCGGTTCCATGAACCCTTTACAGATCATGGTGGGAGAACAGAGGACTTCGTTCTCACCGACGCGGATGGAAATGTTTCCGTCGTTGGCGGCGGCGAAGCCTTTGTTGTAGACGCGGCGTCCGATTTCGCAGATTTGTTCCTTCAGGCGACGGTCGTTGATGCCGCTGTTCCATGAATTGGCCATGAGTCAGTTCCTTCGTTTTTGAAAGGTCGTGTGAATCGAGTGTTATTTTTTGCGGGCCGGACCATCGAACAGAGTTCGCTGCCGCCCGTGAGTTTCTTTTTCAGCTTTTGATTTTGGAGAGGGATCGACATCCAGGTTGTCCAGAATCGCCGAGCAGTAGGCGTCGATTGGTTTTTCGTTGGGATGAAAGGGGGCTGCCGCTTCACCACCTTCGGAAAACGCGACAATCGAACCGTTCCCGGCTCCCCGTTCGTCCAGCATGACGAGTGGTTCGCCGCGACCGGCGGGATCTCCATTCAAACCGGCGTGATTGAGAGGGACGCCGATCAGCCACGTCGAATTTGCGACGTGTGGATTGACCTTGGAGAGCACTACCTTGCCGACGATTTCAGCAATGCGCATTATCTCGTCCTCTCGGTTTACCAGTTCTCGGGGGCTTGCGGCGGACCACCCGCAGCAAGTGTTTTCATCATGTTTCGTAATTCGAAGAAGCCTCGATCGCCGGGGCAAACGGCAATCAGGTTGACACCCAGTTGTTGTTTCACTCGGGTGATGTCGGCGACCTGGGCCACCGACGCGGCTCGCACGTGGGAATGTCGATTGGCTCGGCAGGCGACTCGTTCCGGCTCAGCCGTCAAAATCACGACCCCTTCAGTTTGTTCGTTCAAGCTGGTGACGCCGCAGACCGCGGCTTCTTCTGAGCCACTGACGCAATCCACCGACCAACCCCAACGGGTCACTTCGTCGTTCAGTTTGTCGATGGCCTCGGAAGGTGTCGCCACAATCAATCGCCAGAGAGCTTTCTCGGCGGAGGTAACCGCTTCATTGACGCGCTTCCAGGTGACATCATGTTTTCGTAACCAGTCTCGACCGCTGGGAGTAATCACCGCTCCTTGAATGATCAATAGTGATTCCGCACTGACTGCCTTCTCGGATAACAGTTCTTCTGTGATAACGATTTCAGATAGTCTGAGTGGTTGTTGACCGGATTGTGGCTTCTGAATAGTGGTTGAACTTCGAGGCGCGCGTGCCACGGTAGACGTCATTCCGAGTTGGCTCAGAACGCCGGCAACGATGTCGTCGATGGCTTGTGCGTCGATGTTCATGGAGGTTGTTAGTCTTGTAATCCGATCACGGCCCAACGGACCGGTGTGTTGTTCGATCCCATCATTTCCCGAACCGCTTTGCCGTCCGAGGTAATCATCACCATGTCGCCTCGTCCCGCTCCCAGATTGTCGATCGACATCACCGGGTCGCCTGACTCTTCCCCCTCGTTATTCACTGGCTGCACCACCAGCAGACGCCAACCATCCAGTGTGGGATGTTTGACAGTGGAGGTGGCTTGTCCGATGACGCGTCCGAGGTTCATGGTTTTCAAAGTTAAAAAGTGGAAAAAGTATGAAAGGTAAGAAAAGTTAGTAGTGTGCAATCGAAGTAACTTTTTGACTTTTCGCACTCTTCAAACTTTTCTGACTCCCTCAAATAATTCTTAAATCGTCCACCATCGTGCAGCGACGCACGCGGGTGAAGGTCAGCGGGTTGGTCACCCCTTCGCCGGTGGGAGTCGCAATCGAGAAGGACAAATATCCTTCGCCGCCGAGACCCAGTCCGGCTCCGCACGGCCCGTTCTTGATAAACAAAGTCGTGTTCATCTCTTTGCCCATGATGGACATGTGACGGACGTTGCGGCTGTGAATGAGGGCGGTGTGACCGAAACCGTGCTCGTGCTCTTTGGCCATATCAACGGCATGACGGAAGTCGCGAGCCCGGACGAACGGGACGAACGGCATCATTTGTTCTTCGGGGACAAACGGGTTCGACTCATCGGTTTCGCCGTACAAGATTTGTGTGTCAGCGGGAACGTTCAACCCGATGTGTTGTGCGAGGACGGCGGCATCCTGGCCGATCAGATCTCGATTCAGTTGATGATGACCGCCCGGCTCCTTGGGCGGGTTGAATGCGATGTCGGTCAGTTGAGCGACTTGTTGAGCGTTCAGACGATAGCCGCCATGCTTGCCGACTTCGTCCATCAAGGAGTCGAAGATACTTTCGACGGCGAAGACTTCTTTCTCGCCGATGCAGAGCAGATTGTTGTCGTAGGCGGCTCCGGAAATGATCGACTTGGCGGCCCCTTCCAGACAGGCCGAGTCATCGACGACGACGGGAGGGTTCCCCGGTCCGGCGACGATGGCCCGTTTCTTCGATTGAAGTGCGGCACGGGCGACTGCCGGTCCCCCGGTCACAACAAGTAGTCGAATGCCGTTGTGGTCGAAGATTTCTTGAGCCGATTCGATGGTCGGGTTTCCGATAATCGTGATCAGGTTTTTCAGACCGGTCGCTTCGTAGATCGCTTTATTGAAGCGACGTGTTCCTTCACAGGCGATTTTCGCACCGCTCGGGTGCGGGTTCACCACCAGTGTGTTCCCAGCAGCCACCATGTTGATGACGTTCCCCGCCAGAGTCGGCAGTGAATGTGTCACGGGCGTGATCGCTCCGATGACGCCGAAAGGAGCATACTCGGTGACAGTCAATCCGTGGTCGCCAGAGACGGCATCTGTTTTCAGGAACTCGGTTCCCGGCACGAGCTTGATGATTTTGAGTTTTTCGATTTTGTGATCGAGTCGACCGATTTTGGTCTCTTCGAGTTCCAGGCGACCGAGTTCTTCGGCTTGCTGATCGCAAATTTGCCGCACGCATTCGATCGCTTTCGTTCGATCTTCCATGCTGGCGTTCGAGAGTTGTTCGAATCCCGCTTGAGCGACCTGCACGGCCTGATCGACACTGGAGCAGACTCCCCAGTCGCTACCGTCAGTTGTTGATGCTGACCTGTTGACGGGGCGTTTGCCAAGTTGCGCGAGTACTTCCTGCACCACCGTGCGAATGGCTTGTTCGTTAGCTTGAATCATTTATTCCTCTCCTCCGAAGGGGTTCTTACCGCTGCTGGCGTTCACCCAGGCGTGGAATTTATTGTTTGTAGGAAAATTGACGCCCATCCAGGCGAGCATGATCATCGCGATCAGGAACATCATCCAATCAGCCTCGACGATGAACAGAACTAGCGAGAAGAAGGCAATGCCTTCCAACATGGCGAGGGAGATAATCATTCTCGTCTGAAAAAGTCCGATCAGGTTTTGAGAATCGACGTCGTCGGAATCGACTTCATCCAGGAGCTTTCCGAGTTGTCGATCCTGTACTCGTAGGACGACGTATCGAGCGCCCAGGAAACTCACTCCCATCACTGACAACACAACCAGCATGATCGGGAATTCTTCGTTGGCGGCCTGGTCGACAACTTCCGCTTCTCCGCCGCTCGTCATAAACAAGGCGATTCCGGCAAACATCGCAACGCCCATCATCAGCGCGGTAGCGATGATTTGACAGGTTTGCATGGATGCGGGTTGCTGTTGGTTCACGACGAATCGTCCCTCTCTACTGGTTACTCATCCGATTTGAAGATCGCTTTGTTACCGAGCGACACTTCATCGACGATGCCGATGATGGCGGCGTCGATCGGTAACTGTTTGGTAGCGGGAGTGTTACGAGCGGACGAGCCCTGGACGCAGAGCACGACTTCGCCCTCCCCTGCTCCGACCGTATCGACGACGACGAACGTACGTCCGGTCGGCTGCAAATCGCTTTTGTCTTTCTCGTTCACGCGCAGCGGCTCGACGATGAGGAGCTTTTGTCCCACCATCGTTTCCACTTTTTGCGTGGCGATCAGACTCCCAGTAATACGCCCGATAAACATAAGACGTCCTTTACGATTTCAATTGACTGACGGCGTCCACGGTTTGCCGGGCGACCACGATCTCTTCGTTCGTAGGCACGACCCAGACCTGAACCGGGCTGTCGTCGGTCGAGATGCGACACTCGCCATCCGCTTCCTGGTTGCGAGTCTCATCGAGATGAACGCCGGCCCATTCCATGTTCCGGCAGACACCTTCCCGAACTCGTTGGCTGTTTTCACCGATGCCTCCCGTAAACACGATGGCATCGGCACCGCCGAGAACGGTCATGTAGCCGCCGAGATAATGACGAATCGATACGACGAACGCTTTAAGTGCGAGGTCGGCTCGTTCGTTCCCTTCCGCGGCGGCTTCTTCCAGATCGCGGACATCGCTACTCAGACCGCTCATGCCGAGCAAACCGCTCTTGTGAGAGAGATCGTCGAGCAATCCCGCGAGGTCTTTTCCGGTCGCTTTCATCAACACCGGTAACGCAAACGGATCGAAGTCTCCCACACGGTTATTGTGGGGAAGTCCCGTTTGCGGACTCATGCCGAGGCTGTTGGCTTGAGACACTCCGCCCTTCATCGCACACAGAGAGTTGCTGCCTCCCAGGTGACACGAAACGACGCGGAGATCGTCACGGTCGAGAATCTCGCCGATGCGGCCTCCGATATAACGATGGCTGGCTCCGTGGAACCCCCAACGCTGAACCTCGTAGTCGTCTCGCCATTCGAGCGGAACGGCGTAGATGCGATTTTCCGGCGGAATTGTTTCATGAAACCCAGTCTCCAACGCCGCCACCAGAGGAATCTCTGGAAAGGCCGCGGAAAGCTCCCGCATGGCGCGAGCGTAAGGCGGGTTATGGGCGGGAGCGATATCACTCAGTGACTCCATCTTGCTGAGCAATTCTTCGTTCACAATTCGCACACCACTCATGTTACCGGCGAACACGGCTTTGAAGCCGATCGCCGACACCTCACTCACATCCTTCAAACAGCCGGTCTCCGGATGCGTTAACTGTTCGAGACAGATACGCACGGCGGCGGCGTGATCGGGAATGTTGCGTGTGAGTTCCTCGCGGAAATCTCCAATCTCAACGAAGCAGTGACTTTCGTCCTGACCGATGCGATCGATGCCGCCGCGCGCGAGTTGCGTTTCGGCGGGGAGGTCGAACACTCGATACTTAAAGCTCGTTGAGCCGAGATTGGCGACGAGAACGATCATGGTGACATGCTTCCTGCGAACAAACTCCGAAAAACGATTCCGTAAACGAATCCCGAAAACAACGTCTTACTTGACGAAGTTATCGAGCAGGCTTTGCTCGGGACGCGGGATCAAGTGAGCCGACACAAGTTCGCCCAGTTGCGATGCAGCGGCAGCGCCGGCATCCACAGCGGCGCGGACCGAACCGACGTCACCTTTGACGATCGTCGTCACGAATCCGCCGCCGATCTGAACCTGTTTGACCAACGTGACGTTGGCGGCTTTCAGCATGGCGTCGGAGGCTTCGATCTGTGCGATCAAGCCTTTGGTTTCAATCAAACCGATTGCTTCACCCGTACTCATTTGTCATTTCCTTAGTTGGGTGGTTGAAACTGATACCGGACAAAGCCGCGCTTCGTCTCGGTCAAAAAAACTCACGCAGAGTGATTACTTGGAACCACCCGATTTGGCGGAAGGCAGCACGGCAGCCAATTCTTCGTGAGGACGAGGAATCACTTGCACGCTGACCACTTCACCGATCTTGCTGGCGGCTGAAGCGCCGGCATCGATCGCGGCTTTCACGGCAGCCACATCGCCGACGACAAACGCCGTCACCAATCCGCTACCTACTTTTTCCCATCCGACCATCTGGACGTTGGCGGCTTTCAACATTGCGTCGACCGCTTCGACCAAACTGACTAGCCCTTTGGTCTCAATCATTCCGAGGGCTTCCATCGCTTTCGCCATGACTTAAACTCCCAAATTCTTAGTAACTCTGGGACCGGTCCGACATTCGTCCGGCCTCTATGAACACTCCGTTGCGATTCCCGCGAGTCGCCTCCAGGCGATCGCAACCTAATGTCTTAATGAACGCGACAAGCACACGGCTCGGGTTTAATCAGCTCGACGTTAGTTGCTCGATCGAGGCTGACCGCATTCCCCTCATCCGTATCCAGGTGCACTTCCAACTTGATGTTCTCTCCGGCTCGGATCACAAGATCCTCCAGCACCGTCGTGCATCCTTCCGACTCAATCCGCAGGTTCAGCTTGTCGCCGTTTTCCACGCCGTAGTATTTGAGGTCAGCGGGGCCCATATGGACGTGTCGCATGGCCCGGATGACGCCTTGTTCCAACGTGACGGCTCCATTCGGACCGACGAGCACACAGCCCGGCGTTCCCTTTACGTCGCCGCTGATTCGAACCGGCAGATCGATTCCCAATGAGATCCCGTCGGTAAAGGCCAGCTCCACCTGTGAATCGGGCCGGCAGGGCCCGAGAACGCGGACATTCGGGATCATTTTGCGGCGAGGGCCGACGACGGCGAGTGTTTCTTCGGCGGCGTAGTAGCCGTCCTGATAAAGATCCTTCATCGGCGTGAGCGTGTGCCCCTTGCCGTAGAGAATCTCAACGTGTTCCTGTGTGAGATGGACGTGTCGAGCCGAGATGTTAACGACGAGCGGATTTGGTTTGCCGTCTGTGGATGCCGCAGACGCTCCGCCCATTTTTTCGAGCAATAACTGCCTGACGAGCTGCTCGACGTCGGCGCGATTAATGTTTTGTGTGGTGGTACTCATGACTGTCCCTGATGTCTGTTCGAATCGCCGTCTTCTTCGAGGACCGCGACTCCCTGTTCCCTGATGAGACTCTTCCAGTTCTCGGGAACGTCGCGATCGACGATCAACTGATCCATCCGATCCAGGGGGCAGAGGTGAGCCAAAGCCGAGTGTCCGAACTTGCCGTGGTCGGCGACCACGATGACTTCATCGGCTGAGTTCATCATCTGTTTCTCTGTTTCAACCAGCAGTGTGTTACTGTTGAACAACCCCTTCTCGGTAATTCCGCCGACGCTCATGATCAGCCGACGAACGTTGATGCTGCGTAACGCATCAACGGCGACCGGACCGAGTGAAACGCCGGTTTTGGGGTAGACGTATCCTCCGATGAGGATCAGCTCAATGTTGCTGTGATTGGCAAGCAGGTTGGCGATGGGAAGTGAATTGGTCACGACCATCAACGACTTGTTCACCAGGTTTCGAGCGACTTCGAGCGTCGTCGTCCCTCCGTCCAAAATGACGCCTTCCCCTGGTTCAATCAGGTCAGCCGCCATCTTTGCGATCCGTCGCTTCGCCTCCATGTTTTGCGTGCTTCGATCCTCGAAGCCCGTCAGCGATTCGCCAATGTACGAGGCTCCGCCTCGCGTCCGCCGAATCTGTCCTAATCCGTCAAGTTGCTCCAAATCCCTTCGGATGGTGGATTCTGAGGCGTCAACCTCGGTCACCAGCTCTTGTAAGCTGACATAACCACGGTTTTCCGTGATTTCTAGGATTTTTTGACGTCTTTCGTCCGCCAACATAGACCGATTCCGCAACGATTGGCCAATCATAGGAACAACACTACGACTAGAAATGATAGAAATCAATCAAAATCAATCATTAATATTTCGCAATTGTGGGAGATATCTATCACATTCATCCACAATGTGTTGCCGTGAAATACTTTGCGTAAACTGCCTATTCTTCCGTGTCGTGGCAGGACTCTATCATTTAGTCGGCAGATCCGTGGCGTGACGTTTCTGCTCTCATGGTGGAATCCGCAGAGCCGCCATTCGTGTTGCCGATTCTGACGGTCCTAAGCAGAGAGTTGACTTGGCGGTCCTCGCACAACCGTGCCAGACGAATTGATGAGTCGGAAGGAAAGAATCCTTGCGACTGTCACAGGCGCGCCAGTACGTTAAGTGGCATCAGTTTTCAGTCGGCAACCTATTAGACTTCATCGTCTTAGTCGGAAAGACAACCATGCGCTCTCTCCTGTTTCTATTCTGTTTCGTAATTCCTCTCAGTCCCCACTTGTGCGCGGAGGAGATGGATGTCTTTGTTTCGGGTGAAGGTGGCTATCACACGTACCGAATTCCGGCGATCATCCGGACGCAGAAGGGAACACTGATCGCCTTCGCGGAAGGACGCAAAAGCGGGCGTGGAGATTCGGGAAACATCGATCTTGTCTACAAGCGATCCTTCGACGATGGAAAAAACTGGTCGGAGATGAAGGTATTATGGGACGATGGCGGTAACACGTGTGGCAACCCCTGCCCCGTAATTGACGCGGCAACCGGCCGAATCGTGTTGCCGTTGACCTGGAATCATGGCGATGACCACGAGAGCGAGATTAAGAAGAGTTCCGGGAAAGACACTCGAAGGGTTTATCTTTCGTGGTCTAATGATGACGGCGAAACCTGGGTCGATCCGCAGGAAATCACCGATCAGGCGAAAGAGCCTGCCTGGACCTGGTATGCGACCGGGCCTGGAAACGGGATTCAGCTTCAGCAGGGAGAGCACAAGGGGCGTCTCGTGATTCCGTGCGATCACAATATTCTGGTTGGTGAAGAGTCGGTTCGCCGCTCTCACTGTATTCTGTCAGACGATGGTGGAAAAACCTGGCGAATGAGCGAGCCGCTCGAGCGAGACACCAACGAGTGTGCTGTTGTTGAGCTAAGCGATGGTCGGTTGCTACTCAATATGCGCAGTTACCACGGTAAGAATCTGAGAGCGATTTCGTATTCCGAAGACGGTGGAGAAACCTGGTCGGGAGTGCTGCTCGATCCCGAATTGATAGAGCCTGTGTGTCAGGCTTCGCTGATTACGCTTGACGATGGGGATTTGGCTTTTTCGAATCCCGCTTCGACGAAGCGGGATCATATGACCCTCAAGTTGAGCGAAAATGCAGGCAAGTCCTGGTCGGCTCACGAGATTTATCCCGGCTCAGCCGCCTATTCCTCGCTGGTAAATTTAGGGAACTCCTCTCTAGGCTTGTTGTACGAGAAAGATGGTTATTCGAGAATTGTGTTTCGGATTATCTCGGTGGAGAGTCTGAGGTAATGTCGGCTGAGAGACGCTGCGATTTCGTCGAGCCGTTTTACGGGACTGAAATTGCCCATGAGTTGTGCTGGCGCCTCGCCATTGTCTTGTTGAGGCAGTAAAGAGAGTCGAATTCCCAGGATCTCACGCTCCAGGATGACAAAACGCAGCAGGCGGACGCGATAATAGATGGGCTCAAAATGAAAACAGCAAGGTTTCCTTTTGGAGCTCGGGTAGACTGAGAGACTCTGTTTTGGCCTGAAAATGGCTGTTTTCAGGCCAAATGGTTCCCAGCGGCGGGAATCGCTTTTCCGTTCACTTCCAGCTTTCGGGAAAACCGAAATCGTGACTCTGTGCAGAGTTGCCGTCTTTCTGTGATCGTGACACAATTAAACGCCACGTAAATCGGGCCCGCATTTCGCGCGGGGCCGCGAGTCTATGATTTTTCACGATCGAGTTCCGATCGCTTGTCGAGTCTGAAGATTCCTCAATCTGGGGGATTCAGTGGGCGAGTTCGCTCGGACGTACGGATAGTCACATGGCTGACGAAAAGAAAAAACTCTCGACGGCAGACATTTTGGCGCAAGCGCGTGCCCAGGCAGCGGGCGGTGATGATGGTGGCGCAGAGTCTTCACAGGAAGATCAGCCTCAGGAATCAGCCGCTGCTCCCGAGTCTTCACCGTCCGAAGCCCCCAAGTCAACTTCGGATATCCTGGCCGCCGCCCGAGCTCAGGCAAAGGGTGGCGAAGAATCGGCCAAGCCGTCAGGTGGGGATGCGCCCAAGGGGACTTCGGACATCCTGGCTGCCGCGCGGGCTCAAGCCGCAGGTGGTGATAAGCCTGCCGGTGGTGGAGCGGCTCCGAAAAGCACCTCCGACATTCTGGCGGCTGCTCGAGCTCAGGCCGGTAAGGGGGGCGACTCTGGCGGAGCATCCGCTCCTGCTGCCAAGAAGCCTGCGGCGAAAGCCAAGAAGGAGGTCCCCGTTGGTGACCTGCCTCCCGTGAAGGACATGGTCGAGGCCATGAAGTCCGGAAAAACGACCGAAGAGGTCAAGGGGGGGCCGGCCAAGCCCAGGATTCCCACAAAGCCTCCCAAGTCGCCGAAGCCAGCCGCCAAGGCTCCCGAAGGCGGGTCTCGTCGGAACGCATTGTTGG
This sequence comes from Planctomycetaceae bacterium, assembly GCA_014762625.1. Lineage (GTDB taxonomy): Bacteria > Planctomycetota > Planctomycetia > Planctomycetales > Planctomycetaceae > JABURQ01. The sequence goes on from JABURQ010000104.1 coordinate 14,077, forward strand.
CGTTCTTGTTGGCCCCCTTCGCGATGGCCTGGACCTTTGTGGGTGTGGTGGGCGGTCTGGGGACTCTCTACGTGGCTCGATTCATGATGCCGAATGTTCTGGTTGAGCCTCCCAGTAAGTTCAAAATTGGTCCTCCGACGGATTACGGCTTTGGGACCGTGGCGACGAAGTGGAAAGCCCAATACGGGGTCTGGGTCGTTAATACTGAATACAACGGCCGCAAGATGATTTACGCATTGATCTCAGTGTGTACGCACTTGGGTTGTACGCCGAACTGGCTCGGGGGTGAGCAGAAATTCAAATGTCCCTGTCACGGTTCAGGTTTTTATATCACCGGGATTAACTTCGAAGGCCCCGCTCCTCGTCCTCTGGAGCGGGCTGGTATCGCTTTGGGTTCCGATGGGATGCTGGAAGTTGATAAGAGTGTGAAGTTTCAGGAAGAATTGGGGCAATGGAACGATCCCGCCTCATTTGTGGAAGTCTGAGGAAAGTCGGTTCTCGAGTCTGGATAGCCCCGCTTAAAGTCAAAACAGAGAATTTATTATGTCCATCGGCGAGTACATTCGCGAAACGCAACTTTGGAAGAGTATCTTTCGTCATCCCGCGCCGTACGATCGACGGAATCGTATCGTGGTGATGCTGACGAACTTCTTCCTGCACCTGCATCCCGTTTCGATCAAACAGCAGGGGATCGCTCTGTCCTATACCTGGTGTATGGGAGGGATTACATTCTTTCTGTTTCTGGTGGAAGCCATCACCGGCGTTCTGTTGATGTTTTATTACCGTCCGACGCTGGAATGGGCGTTTCGAGATATCTTATCGCTTCGCGATGTGCAGACTTTGGGGATCATGCGTGAAATTCATCGCTGGGGGGCGCATGCGATGGTGATCACTGTCTGGTTGCATATGTATCGTGTCTTCCTGACCGGAAGTTATAAGCCTCCCCGGGAGTTTAACTGGGTGGTCGGCGTGATTCTGCTGGTGTTGACGCTGCTGCTGTCGTTTACCGGTTACCTGCTGCCTTGGGACCAGTTGGCGATCTGGGCGATCACGGTGGGCTCGAATATGGCGAAGGCGACTCCGATTCTCGGATCTGAAGGTCCCGGTTACCAACTACTAAATATAGGAAATTATCCACTCATTACTCCGATCTCCGACGCGCGCTTCTTGCTCCTCGGTGCCCGGAATGTGGGTGAGGAAACGTTGAATCGATTTTACATTTTGCACTGTGTGGCCATTCCACTGGTGGTGGCGACCTTGATTGCGATTCACTTCTGGCGAGTTCGAAAGGATGGGGGAATCAGTCAGCCTCTGTAAAGAAGTTGTCTGCCTCGTGGTTTTGTTTTGCGACAGAAAGTGTCTCCAACGGATTTAAACAGTCATGCTTGAAACGCATCCCGATCTGACATCCAGCGTGATTTTCGGTCTCGGCTGGCTCTACTTCCTGCTGTTCCTGATGAACGCCGGGTGGACGGTTCGTGCCTACAAACTCGACCTGGAAAATAAGTTTCTGAGTGGAATTAGTGGTTCACACATTCCCTCGGCGGCTGTCTGGGCGTTTTACAGTTTTCTGATGTTGATGACATCGATTGCTCACTTTACCGGATCGGCAAGTCCTGGATCATTTCTGATTCGGATGCCGGAGATCGCAAAATCGGGTATCGACTGGTTTGCTAATCCCGTTCGTTATTTTGTGTTGTCGATTGGATTGTTTGTCGGCGTTGTCTGGTTCCGAAAACAACTGGTGAAGCCGACGGTCGCCTGGTCGATCTTGAACGTGGCGATTCTGTTCCTCGGTTTGTCGATGACCGACTACGATTTTCGTCTGATTGTCGGAAAGCCGGACAACGTGCCGATTGTCGGCATGTTGTTTATTCTCGGTTTCTTTACCTGGCTCTACTTCAAGCGAGCGGTGGATAACGATCAGCGGATCAAAGATGGGCGCCCGCTCTTCGAGCAGGAGAAGAACGATAAAATTCTGGTCTGGCCCGACCTGGTTTATTCTGAGTTGATTTGCATGGTCGCTTTGACGGCGTTTCTAGTGTTGTGGGGAATTGCCTTACAAGCACCGTTGGAAGAGCCGGCGAACGCGGCCGCCACGCCGAACCCCTCCAAAGCTCCCTGGTACTTCCTCGGTTTGCAGGAAATGCTGGTGTACTTCGATCCCTGGTTGGCGGGGGTGGTGTTGCCGAGTCTGATTCTGGTCGGCCTGGCCGTCATTCCGTATATCGATTTCAATAAGCGCGGTAACGGCTACTACTCCTATGAGGAGCGGAAGTTCGCCGTGCTGACGTTCCTGTTCGGTTTTCTCCCGTTATGGGTGGCGATGATTGTGTTGGGAACGTTCCTTCGTGGACCCAACTGGAACATCTTCGGGATTTATGAATATTGGGACGTGCACAAGCTCGAAGCTGCGAACAACAAAAACCTGTCCGACTTCTTCTGGCTCTACTGGCCAACCGGAGATTTGCTGGGTGGGATGCCGAAATACGATCCGCAAGGTTCCGCGGCGAATATGTTTGCCATGATCCTGCTGCGGGAGTGGTTGGGGATTGTTTTGATTCTCGGCTACTTCATGGTTTCACCGATCATTATGGCGTTGACCGTTTTCCGGAAGTTCTACGTGAAGATGGGTTTCATTCGATACATGATCATGGCGAATCTGCTGCTGTGGATGGCCGCTTTGCCGATCAAGATGGTTTTACGCTGGACGGTCTCGTTGAAGTACATCGTGGCGATTCCCGAATACTTCTTTAATATCTGAGTCGTCATCCCGAGTTTGTTGAATATCGTTTAATAGAGAACTTAATACTGCCGATCGACGATCGGCAATCAGACAAAGAGGTCGACCGCCCATGCCGGCAACTGACGATTATCTGAGACAACCCAAAAAAATGCACCGGTGGTTCCTGGGGTCCGCCGTGGCGATGTTCGTTGCCTTCCTCTGGATGACGGCTGCCGATCACTCTCGCGAGTGGAAACAGTATCAGTCGAAGTTTTTTGATATTCAGATCCAGACTCTGGAGAAGGAACGAGAAGATTACAATCAGAGTGACGCCACTCAGCTGATCTCGCAATTGGAACAGGATCTCGAAGCCGCCAAGAGCACCGTCGACACGAATAACAGTGAAATCGATGCGCTGAAGGAGGAAGTGGAGACTGCGGAAGCGAAATTTAATCTGATGGGAACGCAGGTTAAGTCGACCCGCGCCCAGCGAGATGTCGCCCGCGCTAATTACGATCTTGGCGTCCGCGATGCGATCCCCGAAGATCAACTGGCTGAGCTAAGAACTATATTTGATGATTGGCAAGCCCGGGTCGATCGGGAAGAGCTCACGCTTGAGGAATTGAAATCAAAAGTTGATTCTCTGTCGGCGGAATTGAAAGTGGCGACCGCCACCCGTGATAAAGCAGCGGAGCGTCTGGCTCAAGTGGCCAAAGACAAAGAGCAGCAGGAAAAACGGCTGGATGAACTGAATCCGAAAGCCGACGGCGTGATTGGCTTCGTGAATGTCGTTAAACGAGAGATCATGGAATGGCCGATTATCGACGGCTTTAACTCCCATCTCAGAATTCAGCAGGACTGGCTGCCCGACCTTGAAGAGCATCTGGGAATGACCAGTTCCGCTCGTTTCGATCGTTGCCGAACCTGTCACCTCGGGATTGATAAAGTGGCGGCGGGTAACGTTCCGCTCTATCCGCACGGTGGCGACATTGAAGAGCTTGGCGACAATTACAAACAGTGGGTCGAAGAAGGCAAGTTTCCGCATCCCTATTCGACACATCCGAATCCCGATCTGTATCTGACATCGACCAGCCCTCATCCCACCAAAGACTTTGGATGCACCATCTGTCACCAGGGGCAAGGATCGGGAACCAGTTTCCAGAATGCGTCTCACGGCCCAAACAGCCCCGTTCAGGAACACGAATGGAAAGAAGAATACGGCTGGTTTGATAACCACTTCTGGGAATATCCTATGATGCCGAAGCGATTCCAGGAATCGCAGTGCATCAAGTGTCACCACAACGTCGTCGAACTGGGAGTGCATCCCGAGTTCGGAGCGTCGGCTCCGAAAGTGTATGAGGGGTATCAACTCGTTCGCACGTATGGCTGTTTCGGTTGTCATGAAATCCAAGGATACAAAGGGACCGACCCGATTGGTCCCGATTTGCGGCTCGAACCGCAAACGCCGGAAGAAGCAGAGCGGATTGCCAACGACCCGAATCAGATCGCCGGCAAGATGCGAAAGGTCGGCCCCTCGTTGCGACATCTCGCTTCGAAAGTGGATCGCGGTTGGATCGAACATTGGACCGAAAATCCGAAAAACTTCCGTCCCTCCACTCGCATGCCTCGCTTCTTCCATCTCACCAACCAGCAGGATGAGGAGGCTGTGAAATACCAGCCGGTGGAAATCGCCGCCATAGCTCAGTTTCTGCTGAAGAACTCGGAAGAGTTCGATTACCTTGAACCGAAAGACGGCTACGAGCCGGATCCCGAGCGTGGCAAGTTACTGTTTTCGCAGAAAGGGTGTTTGGCCTGCCACTCTCATGAAGATTTCCCGGAAGCGACGGCCAGCTTTGGACCTGTTCTCAATCGAGTGCATGAGAAGTTGCCCGCCGGAGCGGATGGCTTTAAGTGGCTTTACACTTGGGTCAAGGAGCCTACAAAGTACCACACCCGTACCAAGATGCCCGATCTCTACCTCGATCCTTATAAAGAAGGAGAGACGGAAATCGATCCCGCTGCGGATATTGCCGCCTATCTGCTTCAGGGAGGATCGCAGGAATGGTCCACGATCGATGTGAACGAAGAGGCTCTGAACGAAATGGTTCAGCTTTTCTTGCGAGATGTGCTGACCAAGGATCAGTTCGATCGCTTTATGGAGTCTCGAGACCTGTCATTGGGCGGCGAACTCCTTGAGGCCAACCTGAAAGGGGATGAGGTCGAATTGTGGTTGGGTTCCGATGTGGGTGAAGTCAGCGATGAGAAGTGGAAGGAAATTCGCCTGAACTACATCGGACGCCGAACGGTCACACGTTACGGCTGTTACGGTTGCCACGACATGAGCGGCTTTGAGTCGGCTCGTCCGATCGGAGTGGCGTTACAGGACTGGGGTCGAAAAGACCGAACCAAACTGGCGCCCGAGCACATTGAAGAATACCTCCATCTGCACGAGTTCAATTTTCTCGCGGTTCCATTACAGGAGAGTGAAGATGCAGAAGAAATTCTGGCCGACATCGAATCTCCCAAGGAGTTTGAGGAATGGGCGGAAGCTCGCGTCGCGGATGAGTCGATCTCCCGCAAGCCGTTCGAAGAAATGGTTCGCGAAACCGAACGAAGCCAGATACTCGGTGATGTGGCTCACGTTCTCGAAGAACTCGAACCAAACGAGTGGACTGAAGAACCTTACGAACACGATGGTGTCAAATACGTGCTGCTGTTACTTGAAAATGAGAGCATGCATCACAAAGTCGAAGGCTATGTGAAACGAGGTGAGGCGGGCTCCTTCACGAGTGAAGAAGATCGTGAAAACGCAATGTCTGTCTCGTATCTGGTCGAAAATCTGCTGCACCACGGGCGAGCCGGGTTTGCCTGGCAGAAGATTCGCCAACCTCGCAGCTACGATTTCGAGAAAGTCGAAACGAAAGATTACGACGAACGATTGCGGATGCCGAAGTTCCCATTCGACCAACAGCAGATCGAAGCCATCACCACCTTCGTACTTGGCCTGGTCGCTGAACCGCCGGTCGAAAAATATCTCTACCGGCCCGATGGGCCGGCGGGAGATCGAATTGCCGGTGAGTACCTACTCCAGCAATATAATTGCACAGGTTGCCATGTTTTGGAGATGCCTCAATACGAATATCTGGCCGAGATCGACAGCTTTCCTTCAGCCGCTGCGGGTGAGCCGGCAGATAATGCGGAGGCGATGTCGCTGTTAAACTCAATCGCCCCGCCGCGTAAAGTTTCTGTTCCGGGACACCTTACGAGTTTCCCGTATCAAGTGAGCGGATTCATGTCGAACGTTCTGGACCTAGAAGAAGGTGAAGCTCCCGAGCATTGGGAAGCTTTTGTGAAAGCTCCGGGGGAGAGTGTCGCGGAGAAAGTGGCGAATTCCGGATACGATTGGGAAACCGATCCGACCGAAGACTGGGAATTCTTCCTGACGTTGTGGGAACATCTGATCGTCGAACGTGAGAAATTGATGTCGCCGATCTACCCTCCTCGCAGCGAGAGTGAGTCTCAGGTGGTGGCTGTATTGGCGGAAGATCAAAGCGTCAATGCCGCCTTTACGATTCACGAAGAAACGGGCGACCTGGTCGTGAAGATTGTGGAGGAAGATTTGGAGTCTGCGTTGCAGCCTGAATCGGTCACTCTCGATCTGGATCTGGTTTCGGGGGCGGCAGAATTTACCCTCGTTGCGGAAGGTGAAACTTTCCTGCTTAAAAAAGATCAGTTCCCGGATAGCTTTAAGTCGTTGAGAGACCTGTATGGAACGGTGACGGTAAAATTCCCGGACGTCAAGATCACCCCTTCTTCCAAAGTGTCGTTCACCGGTGGCGGCTTGAAAGGCTATGAAGAAGCGCGAGGTGGTGACTTTACCTTCTGGCTGGTCGATCAGTTAGTTGAAAATGATAAGCGAGTGGGGGGATCGCGGGATGATGCCTGGAATTACGTCGCGCCGCCACTGATTCGCGAAGGGGCCAAAGTTCAGACTCCGTGGCTGTTCCGCTTTCTGCAGAATCCGGAAATGTTACGGCATATGACCGTTCTACGTATGCCGAAATTCAATATGTCTCCGGATGAAGCTCAGACGTTGGCCAATTATTTTGCCGCGGTGGACGAAACGCCCTATCCTTATCAAGAGGTTCCGCAAAAAGATGCCCCTTACCAGCGAGCGATGAACGAAATCTTCCACGAGAAGTATGAAGAAGCTCGAACGGACGATTACCTGTCGGAGTCATGGCAGATGTTTATGTTTAAGGGGAATAAGTGCATCGGCTGCCACTCGGTTGGAGGCCGCGAATACTTCTCAGCTGCCAAGCCGGGAGAGCCGGAAGTTCGCGGACCGAATTTACCGCGGGCTGAAGACCGTTTACAGCCGGATTGGACCCTGATGTGGATTTATTATCCGAAATGGGCAACGCCCTACACCAAAATGCCTGTGAACTACCCGCTCGATAAGCCTTCGTCGTTGCCGTTGTTCGGTGCCGATCCACAGGCCCAAACGAAAGCCGTACGGGACGCCCTGATGAATCACGCCAAGCTTCTCGAAAAAGAAGGTGTGAAAATTTGGGACCTCCCTATGAATACAGAAGAGCAATCCAATGACTAATACCTCAATCAAAAAACTTGCGATATTGACTGTTCTGCCATTGCTGGTGATAGGCATTTGCCTCAGCGGTGTCGGTTGCGGAGGGGGAGCCGGTTCGGAAACGACGGTCACCCTGAAACCCGCCAGCTTGGAGTCTGAAGACTCAGGCGAGGAGTCAGGCGGAGGAAGCTCTTCCAAAGGCGGGACACCCGCCGCAGGTTCCGGCCCCGGAAATCTAGTGGGCCGTTTCATGCTCAGCGGCTCGGCTCCCAACCTGTCTCCGTTAGTAGCGCAGGGTGCTGCCGTCAAGGATGCGGAATTCTGTTCGGCCAATGCAGTGCCCAATCAATCACTGGTCGTGGGAGACGGTGGCGGAATCGCCAATGTATTCATATTCCTCGATGAAGCTCCAAAAGGTTATGAGCCTCCGGAAGAACTTCCAGAACTGGTATTCGACCAGGATAATTGTACGTTTGAGCCTCATGGGCTTGTTGTGCAAGTTGGCCAGACTGTCAAAGTGATGAACGCCGATGGTTGCGCTCATAACACAAATATGAAAGTGATCCGTAATAAAGCCTTCAATCAGGTCGTCAATGGAAACGATCGTACTGGAGTGCCACTTATTTATGAAAAGCCGGAACCCAGTCCCATTCAGGCGGCTTGCGATTTCCACGCCTGGATGAAAGCTTACCATCTCGTTGTGGATCATCCTTTTGCAGCATGTTCCAAAGCTGATGGGACGTTTGAAATCAAAAATCTACCGGCGGGAACCCATAAGTTTCGCATCTGGCATGAAAGTGCCGGGCTTCTCGAACGCGGTTTGAAAGTTGAGATTAAACCGGGCGTTGATAACCAACTCGAACAATCTTACGCGATAGGTGATTTTGCGGATCTGTAAGCTCCGCTCCCGATCAGAGTTAAACATTATGAGACTTTCCAGCTTCGGAGTCCTCCCTGTGAGTATCCGTCAAAAAATCAAATTGTTGGCAGTTCTGTGTGTCGGTTTTGTATTGACCGGATGCGATGCCTTTTCGCCACCCGAAGCCAAATTCGTCGTGCGCGAAGAAACTACTGAGTTGACCGATGACGTCGCCGATTCTGTCGAGAAGGAATTAGAGAGTGCGTTTGGCACGCCTCACGAATTGGTAGCCTGGTTGAAATTGCCGATCGATTACGGCGGTATTCCGGGGGCGACGGAAGAAAGCGATATCGAAGGTCCGCTCAACAAATTCCCGGTGGCTTTTGACGCCGAGGCGGATGAAGTATTTCAGTCGCAGTTTCGGGAGGAAGACGGAGAGTTTCATTTTGGTGAGAGAGGTACGCGCCTCGATTGGGTCACAGGTGAGTACGCGGGCCAAACCATGCACGTTACCGGTTACGATCCCGAAAAGAACTTTCTGACGACAAGAGAAAAAATGGAGATTGCACCCGCAGCTGGAGACACATTCGTGCTCAGCGCCGGTGACAAGCTGAAAGCAGGCCGGGCTCTCTACATGGAGCACTGTATGCACTGCCACGGAGTCAGCGGTGACGGCAACGGTCCGACGGCCCCGTATTTGAATCCCCGCCCGCGTGATTATCGACTGGGACAGTTCAAATTCAAATCAACCAAACCTGCTGAAAAAATTCGCCGGGACGATCTGAGTCGGATTATCAAATACGGAATCCCCGGAACGTATATGCCCTCTTTCCTACTCCTCGAAGAGGATCAATTACTGGCTCTGGTGGAATATGTACGCTGGCTCTCGATGCGAGGAGAATTGGAATATCGAGCAGACCAGGAGTTGATTCTGGCCAGCGGCTTGACCGAAGAAATCATCGACGAACGTATTGAAGACGGCGACACTCCAGAGGAAATTCAGGAAGAAGTGGACGATGCCGTAGCTGAAATGCCCGAGCTATTCGATGGCTTAGCGGAAGGTTTAGCGGAGAGTTGGGCGTTTGCTGAAGACGAGGAGAGTCTCATCGTACCGACCGTCGCCCGAGTTCCCGATACTTTCGAATCCCGAGCTCGAGGACGGAAATTCTTCCTCGAAAAATGTACCAACTGTCACGGCTACAACGGTCGCGGTAATGGTTCCATGACCGAGGACTTCCAGGAGAATGAGCAGACGAAGGAACTCTACCCTGAGCCTGGACTGTTCGATATCTGGGGGAACCCAATTAAGCCGAGGAACCTGACAAAAGGACTTTATCGCGGAGGACGTCGTCCGATCGATTTATACCGTCGCCTCTTCGGCGGCATCGGCCCTTCAAAGATGCCGAACTTTGCGACGACCGATCCTTCGACTTTGTGGGATACCGTGAACTACGTGATGCACATCCCGTTTGAAAAACCAGATGAGTACACTGAGGTGGATCAGGAATATTTCGAACAGAAAAAAGCCGCTGGCGGTGAGGAACCGAAAACCGCCGATCGGGATGCTGATTCCGCCGAAATCAAACAGACTTCGACCGGAACGACTGAGTCGTCCGATCAGGGATAAATAAGACGTTCGGAGTTCCGAACATAAGGAGTACATATCGTGCGTTGGTTCTGGATCCTGTTTTTTGCCGTCTGTCCGATTGCGGCTCTGGTGATTTGCATCATTGCCCCCGGCATGGATTGGTGGTTTCCGAGTGAAGCCGGTTCTCCTCTGGGAGAACGGATCGATTCGCTCTTCCACCTGATTCTGTACATCGTGACCGGGACGTTTATCGGGACGCAAATTGCCATGGTCTTCGTGTTGTGGAAAAGTTCCAAACAGGACGATGAACGAGCTTGGTTCTCTCACGGTTCGCACAATCTGGAAGTGATCTGGACCATCGTACCTGCGGGGATTCTGCTCTTCATCGCGCTGTATCAGATGGATGTGTGGGCGGAATACCGAGTGGTTTCCAATTTCCCCAAAGAAGCGCGGAGAGCCCCCGTTGCCGAGGTCATGGCTCGCCAGTTCGAATGGCGAATCCGCTATCCCGAACCGGGACGCATCCTCCAGATTCAGGCTCAACCGACCGACCTGTACGCGGTGAATGAATTGATCGTCCCCGCGGCGAAACCGGTGATGATTTATCTGAAAACGCAAGACGTTCAACACTCGTTCTTTCTTCCCGAGCTGCGTGTCAAACAGGACGCAGTCCCTGGGCAGATTATTCCGGTTTGGTTTGAAGCGACGAAACCCGGAGAATACGACCTTGTCTGTGCCGAATTGTGCGGATGGGGACACTATAAAATGGGAGCGCGTGTTGTCGCCCTGGCGGAAGAAGAGTTTGCAGCCGCCATGGAACAGCTCGAAACCGAACAATCAGACGACGGCTTCGCCGAATCTGGCGATGACGACGAAGAATAACCAATTGAGGTGAATTGTGAGTGAAGCACATCCCACAACCCACGACGACGCTCATGGCCATGGTCACGAGCAGGGGTTCGTCAGTAAATACATTTTTTCCACCGACCATAAAGTGATTGGGATTCAATTCCTGGTCACCACACTGTTGATGTTGATGGTAGGAGGTGCGTTAGCGCTGGGTGTCCGCTGGCAGTTGGCCTTCCCTTGGGAAAGCATGCCGATTGTGGGACCGATGCTGTTCAGCGGTGATGGTGGACAAATATCCCCCGAGTTTTACACGATGCTGTTTACGATGCACGCAACGGTGATGATTTTTCTGGTCATCATTCCGATCCTAGCCGGGGCGTTTGGGAACTTCCTGATCCCGCTGATGATTGGTGCCGACGATATGGCATTCCCCGTGCTGAACATGCTCAGCTACTGGTTCATGTGGCCGGCAATTACCTGTTTCTTTGCCAGCTTCTTCTGTGCCGGAAATGGAGCGGCGGCGGGATGGACGTCTTATCCTGTCCTGTCGGCGATCGCGGAATCGGCTCCGGGCTCGGGGATGGCCCAAAACTGGTGGTTGCTCGGCGTGACTCTGGTGGGCGTCTCGTCGATGATGGGATCGGTCAACTACATGACCACCATTATCAATATGCGAGCTCCCGGCATGACTTTGTTCCGGATGCCGCTCACGATCTGGGGAATGTTTATTACGGCGATTCTACAGGCCTTTGCGTTGCCGGTGCTGACCGCGGCAGGTTTCATGCTGGTCGCCGACCGCTTACTGGGGACTTGTTTCTTCATACCCGCCGGTCTGGTGGTCAACAATGCCGATCCAACCGTTGGTGGCGGTCAGTCTTTGTTGTGGCAGCATTTGTTTTGGTTCTACTCGCATCCGGCGGTCTACATCATGTTGCTGCCGGCGATGGGAATGGTGTCCGATATGCTCTCCGCAGCGGCTCGAAAGCCGATCTTCGGGTACAAGCCGATGGTTTACTCGATGGCCGCGATTGCCGGTCTCGGGTTTATCGTGTGGGGACACCACATGTTTACCTCGGGGATGAATCCGGCACTCGGAATGACCTTCATGACCTCAACAATGATGATCGCCTTGCCCTCCGCGATCAAAACCTTCAACTGGATCGGAACGATCTGGGGTGGAAAGATTGAGTTCAATACCTTTACCCTCAACAGCATCGCTTTTGTTTCCATGTTCGTCGTGGGTGGTCTGAGCGGGATTTTCATGGCGGCGGTTCCCGTCGATATTTACATCCACGATACCTATTTCATCGTCGCTCACTTCCATTACGTTCTCTTCGGGGCCACGTTGTTCGGCGTGTTCGGTGCTATCTATTTCTGGTATCCGAAAATGTTCGGACGCAAGATGAACGACACCCTTGGGAAATGGCACTTTTTCCTGACCTTCCTGGGAGCCAACGGAACATTCTTCCCGATGCACCTGTTGGGAGTCGCCGGAATGCCTCGCCGATACGCGAACCCCTACCTTCACGACTATCTCGAGCACTTGTTGCCGATGAACCAATTCATGACTTACTCCGCGATCCTGATGGGGAGCGCCCAATTTCTATTGCTGTTTAACTTCGCTTACAGCTTGTTTTACGGCGAAAAAGTGGGACGCAACCCGTGGAAAGCAAACGGACTCGAATGGACGGCCCCGTCTCCTCCGGGACACGGCAATTTCGATGTTCTGCCAGTCTGCTACCGCGGACCTTACGAGTATTCTTCGCCCTTGGTCGAAGAAGATTACCTCTTGCAGACAGAATACATTCCTCCTGAAGGTCAGAAGGAATCCAAAGAAGAACACGCCGAACCCGAACACGCCTGACGGCGATTTGAAACCTGATGGGTCACTCTCCCTCCTACAATCCCTGGTTACACCGCTTTGCGGTCCTGACAACGTGCGTTGCACTGTTGCCGGTGACGCTGGGCGCCCTGACAACTTCGGAAGGGGCCGGGATGGCGTTCCCAGATTGGCCCACTTCTGACGGCTACAACATGCTGTTCTATCCGTGGCTCCAATCGACGGGAGATGAGTTCCTGGAACACGGTCATCGACTGGCGGGCATGCTCATAGGACTGTTCAGCATGGGACTGGTGACTCTGGTCTGGAAATACGAAAGCCGATTGTGGGTCACTTTTGCCGGTTTTGTGGTTTTGTTAAGCGTCATCGCCCAGGGGATCCTGGGAGGCCTTCGAGTTCTCGAAAACGATCCGCGACTCGCCATGGTTCACGGTTTGTTTGCCGCTCTGGTCTTCGCGCTGATGGCAGCCGTCTCGCTGTTTACCAGTCGCAAGTGGCTCTCCGCCGAACAGAAAAACGTGGAACGCGATCCGAATTCTCTCAAACCATGGGCCATCGCTGCGGCAGTCTTAATTCTGGGGCAGTATGCTCTCGGTGGTTTTCTCCGTCATCGAGGAACGGCACTGTTTGAACATATGGGAATGGCGGTTGTCGTTCTCGCCGTTGTGATTTCCCTGGTCATCGCATCCCGGAAGACGCGAGAACTGTGGGTCACTCGCCCGGCGTGGGGATTACTCGCTTTAACGGTGATTCAGATTTCGTTGGGACTGGCGACATTCATTACAAAATTCGGCCTGAAAGCGGCTGGCTGGGTGGCTGTCGCCGGAACAACCTTGCAGACTTCTATTCGCAGCGGGCACACCATTGTCGGCATGTTGCTGCTGATGACAGCGATTGTGATTGTGCTGCGAGTGTACCGTCTCTCTCACGTTTGGAACTTACAACATCCGGAACAGATGGCCGACAGGCCTCTCACTGGTTCATCATTCAATCGGATGACGATGGAAGGAGGGACCCCGTGAGTTCCGCCGGACCTTCCAGTACCCGAACCATGACTCTTTCCGGTCGCAACGCGATTGCGTCACGGCTGGCTGATTACGTCGAACTGACCAAACCGAAAATCGCCGTCATGGCGTTAGTGACGGTGACTGTTGGCTATACACTGGCGGCTCAGGGGCCGTGGTTCAGTTGGTCCTTGCTCTCCGCCATGGCCGGGATTGCCCTGATGGCCATCGCCTCCAGCAGTCTCAATCAATGGGTGGAACGAGAGACGGATGCCCTGATGCATCGTACTTCCGATCGCCCGATACCGGCCGGTCGTCTCCATCCCGCTGAAGTTTTCTGGTTTGGGTTGGGATGTGGTCTCTCCGGGACATTCATCCTGGCGGTCTATGTGAATGCGACCACTGCCTGGTTGGGTCTATTCACGTTCGCACTTTATACGTTCCTCTATACGCCGCTGAAACGATATACCTCGTTATGCACGGCGATTGGAGCGATTCCGGGGGCTTTGCCTCCTGTGTTAGGTTGGACGGCCGGCGGAGGAGAGTTGAATTCCTCCGCATTCGCTCTGTTTGGGATCCTGTTCCTGTGGCAGTTTCCACATTTTCTCGCCATTGCCTGGCTTTATCGAGAAGACTATTCGCGAGCAGGTTTGAAAATGCTTCCGGCGAAAGTCCAGTCTGACGGAGCGAAGAAGATCACCGGATATCTCGCGACCGCTTATGCGACCGCGTTGATTCCTGTGAGCGTGCTGCCGAGCGAAGTTGGACTGGCGGGTTCACGTTACCTGTGGTCGGCGTTAGTGTTGGGCCTCGGTTATCTGGTTGTCAGTCTGCTGATGATTCGGGACGAGTCCCGCCGGTCGGCACGACGCGTCCTTTATTACTCTTTAGTTTATTTGCCGCTGTTGTTGATCGCACTGACGTGGGATCATCTGGCGCTTTTGCAATAATACGATACAACGTTTCCTTTTAACGGTAAGTGACTCCTGATGTCTCACTCCACTTCACATCAAGCCGGTTCCAATCTGAAAATGGGTCTCCCCATTCCGAATTCCAAACTCGGGATGTGGCTGTTCCTCGGAACCGAAATCATGTTTTTCACGGCTTTCATCGGTTCGTACATCGTGCTGCGTATGGGGTCACAAGGTTGGCCCAGCGATCCGCATGTGACACACATCAATGTTTTTCTCGGTGGAACGAACACTTTCGTGCTGATCGTCTCCAGCTACTGTGTGGTGGTGGCTCACGAATCGATGTCTAAAAAGAACTTCAAACGTGCCTTAAAATTCCTGTGGGTGACGACCTGTCTGGGGTTTGTCTTTATGGGGATCAAATCGGTTGAATATTACGGCAAGATCAGTCACCGAATTCTGCCGGGCATGATCGCCGAAAACGACTGGCAAGCAACACAGATGGCGATGGACGATTTCGATCACGCCGTAGAGAAGACCGGTTACAGTGACATGAAACTGGAACTGGGGGACCTGCAGAAAGAGTTAGCAGCTGCTGAGGAGGATGACAAAGCGTCGATTGAAACGCGGATTGAAGAACTCCAAAAATCAATTGCTGCGATTGACCCGTTTGCCAACGCCGTAAAGCGATTCAAAGCAGAGGCGAAGAAAGAGCAAATGGAATACGATCTGCAATCGGGAGAGGAGGAGTTGATCGCCTCCCAAGTCGAGGGTGACTCCGAACTGAACTTTGAGCCGCTTTCGTTGACCGGTTCCGTGCAGGCACTGAAGGGTAAATACCCGGACTATGCGTCTCACGTTCACGAGCCGCACGTCATTCTGTACGGCAATATCTTCGCTTCGACTTACTTTCTAATGACCGGCTTTCATGCGATTCACGTGATTGTCGGCCTGATTCTGTTTGCTTTTGTTCTCAAACAGGGAGCGAAGCTGGATGAAACCTGGACCGATTGGGTCGAAAACAGCGGCTTGTATTGGCACTTTGTCGACCTGGTTTGGATTTTCCTGTTCCCCTTGCTGTATATCGTCGACTTCACATAATTTGATCTCAAGCACGACTTGATCGACTTGGAAAGCTTTCTTGCCGAGTCATTTGAGGAAACCATCATGGCCTACCGCGATACTGGACACGAAGATCATTCCCACGGTCACGTTTCGTACATCGCCGTCTTTTTTGCTCTGTGTATTTTTACTGGCCTCTCGGTTTTGGCAGATGTCATTCATCTACCGAATACGGCTGTGAAAACTGTGATCGTGATGGCGATTGCGGTGGCCAAAGCCACCTGTGTGATGCTGTTCTTCATGCACCTCAAATTTGAGGGAAACTGGAAATATATTCTTTTGGCACCGACGACCATTCTGGCGATTGGCCTACCGATCGCCCTGATGCCGGATGTAGCCACCAGTTATTACATCAGCGATGTCCCGCAGAAGTACGATTACGAAGAGTTCATGGCCGTGCACGGTCATCATGAGGGCGAAGCACACGCCGAAGGCGACCACCACGCAGGAGACGCTCATGAAGAAGGCGAGCACGAACATACTGAAGGTGACGATCACAATAGCCATGAAGGCGAAGAACATGAGGAGCACGGCGGTACCGAGGCCGCGGAATCCAGCGAAGAATGATATCTGAACCCGCCGCCATTCAAGTTGAGGCTGTCTCCTACGCCTACGGTGAACGGCCTGCATTGCGGGATGTTTCTTTTCAGGTCGAGTCGCAGGAGATCTTCGGTCTTCTCGGCCCCAACGGTTCCGGTAAAACAACGCTGTTTCGCCTGTTGTGTACGCTCCTGCCCATCCAGTCCGGGCAGGCGTCTCTCGCTCAAGCCGATGTGGCCACGGCTCCCGAGGCTGTCCGGCGCAAGATTGGAATCACCTTTCAGGCTCCCAGTCTGGATGATCGGTTGACGGTCCGGGAAAATCTGAAACATCACGGTCATCTCTATGGATTGCGTGGGTCGGAGTTATCGCAGCGCATCGCGGAATTGCTCGAACATGTTGGTCTGTCCGACCGAATCAACGAAACCGTTTCCAAACTCTCGGGCGGAATGAAACGTCGCGTTGAAATTGCCAAAGGATTATTACATCGACCGGAAGTGCTCCTCCTCGATGAGCCGAGTACAGGGCTCGATCCCGGAGCGCGTCACGACTTATGGCGTTATCTCCATCGTCTTCGCGACGAGCAACGCGTGACCGTTCTAGTGACCACACATTTAATGGAAGAAGCCGAACGCTGCGATCGTCTGGCGATTTTGAACCACGGGGAACTGGTGGCGTTAGAGACTCCCGAGCGATTGCGAAGTTCAATCGGCGGGGATTGCATCACGATTCAAACCGACGACAACGAGCTTCTCCGCAAAAAACTGGCGGATCAATTTCAGATCGAGGCCACACCGATCGGTCCGCAATTAAGAATTGAGCGAGAAAACGGGCACGAACTGATCCGCGATCTCGTGGCTGCTTTCCCTGAAGAGATCGAATCCATCTCCCTCGGAAAACCGACACTCGAAGATGTCTTCATTCAGAAAACTGGGCATCGATTCTGGGAATCGGAGGATGTGGAATGAGTTCGACCTCTTCCTTCTCCAATTCTTGCTTGGCGGTGTTCTCGTTGACTCAACGTGAGATCGTCCGCTTTTTGCGCCAACGAACTCGAGTCGTCGGAGCCTTGGGACAACCGGTCATCTTCTGGATTCTATTCGGGGCGGGATTGTATGGATCGTTTCAGCCCCCCGAGTGGGCGTCCGCCGACATGACCTACCAGGAATATTTTTTCCCGGGTGTCGCCGTCATGATCTTACTGTTCACGGCGATCTTTTCGACCATTTCAATCATCGAGGATCGCCGCGAGGGATTTTTACAGGGGGTGCTCGTTTCGCCGGTTCCACGATCGGTCATCGTGTTTGGTAAGTTGTTGGGTGGTACGGTGTTAGCTGTGGGGCAAGCCGTGATCTTCCTGATCTTCGGATTTTGTCTGCATGGGGTGGGTTTGGCTCCGGAAATTCACCTCGACCTGACTGTCCTCGACTGGTGCCAGGTCCTATTATTCATGTGTCTGTTGGGTATGACACTCACCGCCTTGGGCTATGTCATCGCTTGGCCGATGTCGTCGACGCAAGGGTTTCACGCCATTATGAGTGTGTTCCTGTTGCCGATGTGGCTACTGTCGGGAGCCATTTTTCCGGTGGGGGCGAGTGGCTGGCTCTCTTGGGTGATGTGGTTAAATCCCTTAACCTATGGTGTGGCCTGTTTACGTCGCTTGATGTACGCGGGGGCGATCAGTTCCAATGCTGTAGGATTACCGACACTCGGCACCAGCCTGATTGTGACGAGTCTATTTGGTGTGGTTTGTCTGATCCTGGCGACTTACTTCACGGCTCGTCGATCTTCCCTGAATACTCGATAATCAATCTCTCCGCTCAGGAGTGTTTCCCAATGTCTGAAAACACCACTACGACTAAAAAATCTGAATCGGAGTCTCCTCCGAAGAGTCTCGAAATGAAGTTCATGTACAGCTTCATTGTGTTGCTGTGGATAGCCGCCGGTGCGGCGGTCTACGTCACTTTTTTCTCGGAGGAAGCGCGACAGCAGATCACCAATGCAGATTCCAATCTCAATAAATATGCTGACGTCGAAGGGTTGGAACCGGCGGAGGTCGATGAAGCGCAGAAGAAAATCGTCTTCAATTCTCAAGGCGAAGTGGTCGATCCGGAAGCAGCGAACGAGTTACCGCGGGCGTTAGAGCCGTTCACGCTCACGAATCAGTCGGGAGAAACTATCGGTTTGGAAGAGCTGAAGGGAAAACCGTGGGTGGGAACTTTTGTGTTTACGAGTTGTCCCGGCCCCTGTTCGATGATTACGGGGCGCATGAAACAATTGCAATCGGATCTGGAAGGCGTCGATTTCAATCTGGTTTCCGTGACCGTCGATCCCAAAAATGATACTCCGGAAAAATTGACCAAATACGCCGACGCCTTTACCGCCGACCTCAACAACTGGCAGTTTCTCACGGGGGACGCGGAAGTGATTTACGAATTGATTCGCGGCGGCTTCAAGATGCCGGTCGCGGAGATGAAACCGGGGGATATCATGCATACCAATCGGTTCGTGGTTGTGGATGCCGACGGAAATTACGTCGATTCTTTTATTGCTCTCAAGGATGACGAATACTTTGCCTTGAAGAAACGGATTCGCGAACTCGCGGAAGCCAGTCAAGAGGACTCCCCGGTGAGCGAGCCCGAGTCTGTCGGCAAAGCCTCCTCTGGAGAGGAGTCCGAGACGCCGTGACTGCTCCCGATTGGGTCTATTTCCTTCCGACTGTGAACGCCGGTCTCAATTCCCTGGCCACGGTGTTATTGATCACCGGCTATTTGTTGATCAAACGGGGTCATCAAGCGGCTCACAAACAAGTCATGCTGGGAACGTTTGCGACGTCGGTGTTGTTTCTGGTGTGCTATCTAGCTTATCACTTCGCATTGAAGCATTATACCGGCGCCTCCTCACAACCCTTTCAGGGACAGGGAGTGATTCGTCCCGTCTACTTCATCATTTTGATCACCCACGTCATTCTGGCCGCGGTTGTTCCCATATTAGCTTCGGTTACGATCTATCGGGGATTGAAACAACAATGGGAAAAGCACCGTCGGATTGCCAAGGTCACTTTTCCAATTTGGCTGTACGTTTCTCTGACAGGGGTTATAATCTATGGGATGCTTTATCACTGGCCCGTCTGAGACGGGGGAATAAAAATGAAACGTGTAACTGGATTCGTTCTGACCTTGCTGGTAGCGGTGACCCTCATTGTCTCGTCACCGAACCCGGCGTCCGCCTGTCCGATGTGTAAAGCGGCCGCGGAGCAGGATGAAAACCAACCGAAGGCTTACATGTACAGCATCCTCTTCATGCTGGCGATGCCGGCCGTGATCTTTGGATCGTTTGGTTACGGGCTCTATCGCATGAACCAACGCGAAACCGAGCTTGAGTCTCTGGATCAGCCGTTGCACTCTGCTCAAGACTCCGCTGCCGAATCTGATTCGTAGTTTCTTTCCGAAAGAAAGCGTCAGTCTTCGTGCCAGAAGTCTTGCGTATCGAAAAAAGAGTCGAGACTGATCCAGAGTGCGCGTGCGTAGCGGTAAAAAAGCGTCGGAAACAGAATACAGAATCCGATCAGAAACGGCATCACTTGACTATTTGGCATCCCCTGCCCGAAGTGCAAGCTCACATAACCGATGGTTACCAGCAGCGCTGTCAATCCATAGTTGATGTAGATCGACCCCAGGAAGTATCCGGGCGCACGTTCGTATTTGAGACTGCAATTGTCGCAAGTCTCATGCATCCGAAACGCGGTACGGAACAGCTTCCCAACTCCGCAGCGAGGGCAACGAAGCCGAAACGCTCGACCGAGTAGAGTTCCCAATGGTGGCTTTTGCAATGTCGTTGTCTCGATTCGATCAAATCAGGAGGAATGAAGTTTGAGGGGGTCGTTTTCTTGGTGGCTGGGAATCGCGGTCACTCCTGGGCAATTTTCGGCGATCAAGGTCGCGAGCTTTTCCACAGCCGGACGCTCCGTGGCGTAATGACCGACAATGATTAAACCAGTTCCGTGGGTTCGTGCTTCCAAGCAAGCGTAGAAGGGCGCCTAGCCCGTGATGAGAGCA
>JABURQ010000064.1 GCA_014762625.1 Planctomycetaceae bacterium
GCGTAAAATCGATGACGACCGATCAATTCACTCACGCTCCCGCTCAGTTATTTCTGAACAGCGGGAGTCCGATTCCGGGACGCCCATCGATGGGTTCCTGGGTCACTTATGGCCTGGGAAGCGAAGCGAACGACCTTCCCGGCTTTGTGGTGCTTTCGACGGGAGGGGGAACCAGCGGCGGTGCCTCCAACTGGACCAACGGCTTTCTTCCCGGACGCTATGCGGGCGTTCCTTTCCGCTCTCAGGGAGATCCCATTTTGAACGTCTCGAATCCGGACGGACTCTCCACCGGGCAACAGCGAGAATCACTCGATTTGATTCGCCAACTCAATCAGCAGCAGTACGAGAAGTTACACGATCCTCAGATCGCCACGCGCATCAACGCCTACGAAATGGCCTATCGGATGCAGGCCCGAGCCCCCGAACTGATGGATCTCGGCTCGGAAACCAAACAGACCCTGGAAAGCTACGGAGCTGTGCCGGGAAAATCCTCGTTCGCAAATAACTGTCTGCTCGCGCGACGGTTGATCGAACGGGGGGTGCGCTTTGTAAACGTCTACCATAAAGGGTGGGATCATCACAGTAACGTCGAAGGGGGGCTGCGTGGGCAATGCGGACAAACGGACCGCCCCGCAGCGGCTCTCGTGAAAGATCTGAAGGAGCGGGGACTGCTTGAAGAGACCCTCGTTATCTGGGGGGGAGAATTCGGACGGACGCCGATGGTGGAATCGTCCGCCTCTCTGGGGCGGAAACTGGGACGCGACCACCACCCGCAATCGTACGCCATGTGGTTTGCCGGCGGCGGTGTCAAAACGGGGCAAACGATCGGGCAAACCGACGAGCTCGGTTTTCACATCACCGAGGATCGCGTCCACGTTCACGATCTGCAGGCGACGATCCTGCATCTTCTGGGACTCGATCACGAACGACTGACGTTCACCTATCAGGGGCGACAATTCCGTCTGACCGACGTCCACGGCGAACTGGTGGAAAAACTGCTGGCGTAGACGCTTTTCAGTCGGAAAAATATGGATTTTTTCCGTTCCGCCGCAAGCAGTCGAAGCACTAAATTCGTAGGATGAATGTCCCTTCATCCGCTGATCTTCTCCGTTCCGGAAAGTCTGCTCCATGTTCCTGAAAAGACAATTATCTCACTACTCATTTTGGGGGACTCTGATCTGCTCGATCGCCCTGCTCTCGCTGCCCCTCGGCTGTGATTCTGACGACGACGAGGATCGACAGGTGATCGAGGAAGTGATCACATTTTCGGACGAGGTGGTCACCATCCTCTATCCACAGGAGATTGAAGGAGCGCTGAGCTGGAAGCCCCCGTTGGATGAATGGAAAGCCCAGACACTCGGTCAGGTGGAACTTGTTGTCTACAGTGACCTCGATGAGCTGCTGGAGAAACAGGTCGCCGACCCCGCCTCCAATATGATCCTTTTTTACCCGCGCACCGAGTTTGCAAAAATTGGATCGAAAAAACTGTTTCAACCAATCCCCGAAATTCTCCAGGGTCCGGACGATCTGGACCTACGGGATTTGTTTGACGCTCTCGGCAATTCCGTAATCGAATGGAACGGCGAACCGGCCGTCATTCCGATCCGTGAACCGATGCTGTTGTTGTATTATCGTTCCGATTTGCTCGAAGCAGCGGGAAAAGAACCTCCCGCCTCCTGGGACGAATATCGGGAATTGCTGAAGTCGCTTTCGAACTGGGCACCGGGGTTGACCGCGGTCGAACCCTGGGGACCAGACTACCGTCCGGTCAGCTACCTCACACACACTTTGCCTTACGCCAAAACCCGCGGAAATTACTCGGTCTTTTTCGACTACCGTAGCGGCGAACCGCTGGTCGATTCTCCCGGATTCGCAGAGGGTATCGCGCAATGTCGCGAACTGTTACCGCTGCTGGCCCCCGAATCGTTGCAGATGAGTCCCGACGATTGTATTGACGAAATTCGGCAGGGCCGCGCCGCGATGGCGATCGGGAGCGCTTTCGATTCGGTGAGTGATAGCGGCGGAACTCCGAAACCGGATGATTATCCCGTCTCGGTCGTCCCCATTCCGGGAGCAGCCAAAGTGTTCGATTCAGGGAGAGACTCCTGGCGCGATCTGGAGGGGGAAGTCAACCGTGTGATGGTGACGGGATGGGACGGGCTCTCCGTCAGCATCCTGAAAGGGGTAAGAGGTGAGGAGAACACCGCTGCCTGGAACCTGCTGAGAAGCCTGCTGATCGATTATTCTGCAAACAGTTTTGTGCCGGGATATCGAACCTCCACCCGACTCTCGACCTCGACGCAAATCTGGTCCCCTCGATTCCCTCATCTCAACGAACGGTCTCATGTGGAGGCTGTCAGTGAGAGCCTGAAAGAGTCGGAGGTGGTCCCCGCGTTGATGATCGATCACCGCGATGAGTTCCTGAAAGAACTCTCGACCATGATCGATCAGGCGATTATCGAGAAAGCCGTTTCCCCCCACGAAGCCCTGGCGACGTTAGCGACTCGCTGGTCTGAACTGATGGAAAAATACGGACGGGAAGAAACGCTCTCCTCCTACGCATCCGGACTGGGAGTCACGATCCGTAACCTCAAACCGGCCTCCTCTCGATAAAGCCGATCCCAATCTAACAATCAATTCGTCAAACAGAGCCCAAAATAAAAGCCTCGCCGAAATTTATCGGACGAGGCTTTTATCTATGTCGATCTGCAAGCGGCTTCAGGAAGCGAAGGCTTTTTTCATTTGCTTCGAGAGTCGGGATTTCGTCCGTGCTGCCGCATTTTTGTGAATCAGATTTTTGCTGGCCGCCTGATCCAGTTTTTTCGTCACCCGTTGAAAAGCGGCTTTGGCTTTCTCTTCGTCTCCAGCCTCCACAGCTTCGCGAACTCGTTTAACGTAGGTCCGTAAAGCCGAACGGTGCATACGGTTACGATCACGACGTTTCAGGCTTTTACGAAGGGCTTTATCAGCGTTAGGTGTATTCGGCATATTTGTGGTTCGTCACTTGAATGAACGGATTCTTCGAAGTTTACTCGTCGGAGCCACCCCGACCAAGCGATCCAATCTAGAAAACTGGCGGCGAAATGTCCACTCTACGGCAGCCAGTGTTACAGCAAATTTGAGTGTTTTTCCGTCTCCAGAGTGGGAAATTACTCCTCTTCTTCACCCTGGACATTTTCCAGGCGCTGCAAAGCGTCCCGATACTCGTAATTAACCCCGATCACCTCGTTGTAGTGTTCAATCGCTTTCGCGTAGTCCTTTTTGGCTTCGTATAGTTTCCCCAGCCAGTAATGAGCCTCGCAGAACAGATCGGGCTGATCGTGAGTGTTGATCGCTGGCAGGGCCTTATTCAAGCTGGAGATCGCCAAAGTCGCCTTCTTCACCGCGATGAAACATTTCGCCAGTAACACGCCGACATCCGCCGTCAATCGCTGATCGGCACTCGCTTTCTGGAGCAGCGGGATCGCTTTCTCGTGCTGATTGACTAAATGGAGCCGTTTTGCCAATTCAAACTTCAACCGGTTATCGCGGGGATAGGTTTCGACACGACCACTGAAGACGGAAATTTCCTGTTTAACCAGTTCTTCCTTGAGAGCTTTCGCGTTCTCTTTCGCAACTTCATCCTTAGGATCGGATGCCATGGCGGACTTCGCCAGTTCGACATTATTGCGGGTGATGTCGAGCTGAACGTCCTCCAGCAATTCGCGAACTTTCGGATCGCCGCTCACCTGCTGGGCTTGCGTCAAGGTTTCAGCCGCTTGTTCGAGCTGTTTCTGTCCCCGGTAATATTCGGCCAGCTTAAGGTAAGGTTCGACTTCTTCGGGGTTCTTGCGAACCGCACGTTGCAGGTCGGCTTCCTTCGACATGCCCGGTCCGATTTCCTTCTGTCCCGATTTTGAGGCGGCGGGATCGAAATCGTCGTAGGCGTTTTTCTGTTCCTGCTTGACCGACTTGGTATCGTCGGCATCTTCATAACCGCCACGATCCATCACAGTCGCCGCATGCAACTGCGTCACTTTCGATCGGGCATCCGAATCCATGGGGTCGATCTGATGAATGCGGTCCCAGATCTTGATCGCCTCGTCGTACTTGGCTTGAACTTCCAACGCCTCCGCTAGCTTGCGCAGATAATCGAGGTTCTCCTTGTCCTGATCGATGGCCCATTTGTAGTTGACGGCGGCCATGTTGTGAAAACCGCGCTCGAAGCAGGCGCGTCCCAGTTCCGCCAAGAGTCCCGCATCCCAGGGATTAACGCTCAAGCCTTCTTCGGCCAGATTGTCAGCCTCGTTCCACTCCTCTTTGGCAGCCGCTTTTTTGACTTTGTTTCGAATCCCACGGAGCTTCATCCCCGACATCCGGGCTCCCGTCCCGTTGTTGCCGTGGACTTGTCGTTGGGCGAGTCGCAAGTGAAAACGAAAGTCCTGATTTTCAGGATCGAGTTTGACGGCGTTACGCCACATCTCGACGGCGTAGTCCCAGTTCTGTTTTTGCTCCGCCTGCGTGGCGCGGGTAAAAAACTGTCGAGCGATTTTGCGTTTTTCTTCTGGAGAGGCCAATCGTCTGCCCTCGAAATAGTGGGGGTCTGGAATGAGAAAGGGGTGGCCTGAATCCACAAAACAGGCGACCTGATCTTGGCTATAAATCCTAACAGAGAAACTGCTTCAGGAAAAGACGCAGTCTGAATCCCGGTCAAATCGGTGCTTGCATTTCGCTCGTTCTCGTTTCAGAATTTTAGCCTGAGGGAGCTTCACACCAACTGTCTGACTGAATTTCCACCAGCGCGAAGGTATCCACCATGCATCGATTTCTTGCTCATTTAGTAATCTGGGGGACAGTTTTCACACTAATCCAAAATCCCGAGTGCCTCTGGAGTCAGGAGCCTGTGGAGACGCTGGATCCTCAGCAAGCAGGCGAAGATTTCCGCTTTCAGGGAGAATATCGCGGAGAAGTACAAACGGACGATGGCCCGCTTCCTCTGGGACTGCAAGTGATCGCCCTGGGGAAAGGAAACTTCGAGGCCAAAGCCTACACGGGTGGTCTCCCCGGAGCGGGGTGGGATGGCGAGGAAGTTCTCTCAGCCAAAGGAACTCTCAGCGACGGGAAAGTGACCATCACCGCCAAACAAGGGTCGGCGGTCCTCTCCAACGGGCAGGCGGTCGTCTCCAATCCAGACGGACAAGTCGTCGGCACTCTGAACCAGATCGTCCGGAAATCTCCAACTCTGGGTGCCAAACCGCCGGAAAACGCCATCGTGCTTTTCGATGGCACCTCGGCAGAACAGTTCGAGAATGGCAAACTTTCTCCTGAAGGCTGGTTGATCCAGGGGACCAAAACCAAGCTCAAGATGGGGAGCGTCCAGCTACACCTTGAATTCCTGTTGCCATTCAAACCGGAAGCCCGAGGACAGGGGCGCGGGAACAGCGGCTGTTATCTGCAATCCCGTTACGAGGTGCAGGTTCTCGATTCGTTCGGGCTCGAAGGCAAAAACAACGAGTGCGGTGGCATTTACTCCGTCAAAGCCCCGGATCTGAATATGTGCTTCCAGCCGCTGTCCTGGCAAACGTACGACATCGATTTTACCGCGGCGACCTTCGACGAATCGGGGAAGAAGACGGCGGACGCCCGCATGACCGTCAAACATAACGGCGTTTTGATACACCATAATGTCGCGGTTCCCAAATCGACCACAGCCAGTCCGCTCAAGGAAGGCCCCGAGCCGGGACCTCTCTATCTGCAGGATCACGGTAACCCGGTTCGCTATCGGAATATCTGGATCGTTCCGCAGGAGGATTAAGCGAGCGTGTTAACTCTCCAACGCCTGCTTGAGATCAGCGATGAGATCATCCGGATGCTCGATTCCCACCGACAACCGAATGGTCTGCGTAGTGATGCCGGCTTTGCGCCGCGCTTCCGGTTCCATGGAGAGGTGAGTCATGCAATCCGGCGAACAGATCAGCGATTGTACGCCTCCCAGCGATTCCGCCAGCAGGAACAAACGGGTTTTCGTGCAGACCCGTTCTGTGTCTGTCTTGTCCCCTTTGAGTTCAAAACTCAGCATCGCCCCAAACCCTTTCTGCTGAGTTTTGGCCAGTTCATGCTGAGGGTGGGATTCGAGACCGGGGAAGTAGACGCGATCGACCTGGGGATGACTCTCCAGAAACTTCGCCACCGCCATCGCCCCTTTTTGATGGGCTTCCATCCGCGGTCCGAGCGTTTTGAGCCCCCTCAAAACGAGCCAAGCGTCAAACGGAGAATTTCCGAGGCCGAGTGAGTTGACCAGAAAATCGACCTGCTCCGCGTGCTCCTCCGATTTCGACACGACACAGCCTCCCACGACATCGCTGTGTCCGTTGAGATATTTCGTCGTCGAATGCACGACCAGATCCACTCCCATCTCAAACGGGCGCTGGAGATACGGCGTGAGGAAGGTATTGTCGGCGATCGTGGTGAGGCCCTTGGCTTTTGCGATCTCAACCACAGCGGCGATATCCACCAGCCTCATCAACGGATTCGAGGGCGTTTCTATCCAGATCGCTTTGGTGGCCTCCGTGATCGCCGCCTGTACGTTGGCGGTGTCGCTCATATCCACGAAACTGAATTGATATCCCATTTTGGTAAAGATCTCGGCAAACAGGCGATACGTTCCCCCGTAGATATCATGTCCCGTGATGATATGGTCGCCGGGCTGGAACAGATGCAGGACCGTCAGGACCGCCGACATTCCGGTAGACGTGGCTCGACAGGAGAGCCCCCCTTCGAGAGACGCGATATTGTCTTCCAATGCGCGCCGCGTCGGATTTCCGCTGCGGGTGTAATCGAAACCTTTATTGGTTTCGAGATCTTCCCAGTAGAACGTCGAAGCGGGATAGATCGGCGTCGTACAGCTATTGAAAGTCGTATCGATATCGACGCCGGCGTGAACGCTACGCGTCTCGAACTTCATCGCGTCGCTATTTGAATCAGATGCGGCAGCCATCGGGTCGTTCCTGTGCGGTCCAGTTAGATTTTCCGGGCGGGCATTTTACGTCATCCGGAAGGTTCAGACAATGAACCGGCTGACTCACTCTCCGCACAAAAGAGAGCCGTTTTTTCGGGCTGCATTCGCGAAAAACCGCGAAACGGACGAAATTCCGGTTGGCGAGGATGCCCGAAGTAAGGATGATGAGAGTTCCTGTCCACTTTCCCCCTTAATTTACGTTACGGAACCTGCCAGATGTCGATGCTTGGATATCCAAAAGACTCTTCTCAGGAACGTCTAATTGCTGTCGACGACCTGGAGGCATTCATTAAAGCTCTGTTGATCAAAAATCGGATGTTTCCGGCGGATGCGAAAATTGCCACCGCACGAATGATCGAGGCCGATATGCGGGGTATCGTCTCCCACGGAACACGTGCTCTGGAACGCTACCTCCCCTCCATCGAAATGGCCGATATTGACCCCCGAGCTGAAATTGTCACGGAAGTCGATACTCCCGCGATGGCCGTCCTGAACGGCAGCCAGGGAATGGGACACGTCGCGGCGACCAAAGCAATGCAACTCGCCGTTCAAAAAGCGAAAGCAGTCGGTACGGGGACCGTAGTCGTGAAAAACAGTCACCATTACGGCGCTTGCGGGGTTTATGCCTTATTGGCGGCTGAGCAAGGAACGATCGGGTACACCACCACCTCCGCGGGCAAACCGAACGTCGTCGTGCCGGGAACGAAAGCGGGGGGTGAGACGAATCACGGAATCGCCTGGGCGTGCCCGAATCCGAACGGAGCCCCCATCGTATTGGATATGGCGGTCGCGGAGAGTTCGTGGGGAAAAATCGAAACACTGGCGGAATACGGCGTTCCGATTCCCGAACACTGGGCGTTTTCGGAAGAGGGAACTCCCACCACAGACGGGCGTCAAGCCACTCTGCTCAATCCAATCGCAGGACCGAAAGGCTTCGGTCTCGCCTTTTTTGCGTCGCTGGTCACCGGAGGATTGGGGGGACGAAAACTGGCGATCGAAAAGACACGAGCCGTCGCGACCGAAGGGGGAGAACATTTCTTTTACGCCCTCGATATCGAACAGTTCACCGATCGCTCGAAATTCGACGAACGTTTAGCGTCCGCCATCGAAAAAATTCGCCAGCTCCCGCCGACACCTGAAACCGACCGAGTCACTCTGCCCGGCGAACGGGAATGGGAAATGGCTCAACAAACGCGTCAGGACGGCCTCTCGCTGCACGAGAAACATGTCGCTGCTTTGGAACAACTGGGACGTCAGCACAAAGTGGACGTCCCCTGGAAGACGACGTCATGACCGGAAAGTTCCAGCATCTCACCCGATTGACCGATCTCTCGCGGAGACGCTTCTTACAGCAGGTAGCGTGGGGGACGACTCTGGCTACTACGCGTTCCGTCTTCGGTAACATTGCCCCGGACGATTCGGAGCCCGCCGGGGAACCAATGGAACGTGTCAAGTTCCAGACAGAGATGAATGACCGTACCGAAGAGGGACGCATCATCATTGAGGCTCAGGACGGCGGTGTGATCCTTGAAGGGAGAGACGGTCGCTTATGGACGATTCTTCCGGACGATCTGATCGAACGTAAAGTTCTGATGGAAACCCAATTCGCTCCCTTTTCACACCAGCAGTTAGGGGAGCGGATGACGCTGGAACTGGGAGAGAACTTCGAGCATCGGAAATATGGTCCACTCGTGATTTGCACCAACGCCGGGAAAAATTATGCGGATTGGTGCGGCCATCTGTTCGTGCGTTTGCAATCCACCTTTCAGAAATTCTGGAAGCGGGACGACCTCCCGCTTCAGGAACCGGAATTCCCCTTGCCGATCTGCCTGTTTGCGACTCGCAAACAATATTACAACTACGCTCTGGCGGATGCGGATGCGGCGACCGCCGAATCGTACGGCTATTATTCCGTGAAAACGAACCGAACCGCGATGTTCAATATCACTGCCGACGAGCGGGGAGCGGCTCGAAGCGTGGCGGATGTGAATCGTCGCATGTCAAAATTGCTGGGGAATGTAGCGACGATGGTTCACGAGGCGACGCATCAGTTCGCGTTCAACGGCGGTCTCCACCAACGTTACGCCGATAATCCGTTGTGGCTGATGGAAGGGATGGCGATGTTCTTCGAAGTCCCCGATCTGAACAATAAAGCGGGCTGGGCCTCCGTGGGACGCCCCAATTACTTTCGGCTCAACGTACTGAAGAATTCGCGACGCCCGCCCAATTCTCTGCAAACACTCATTCGTGACGACGCACGTTTTCTGGATCCCGACACGGCTGCCGTCGCTTATGCGGAAGCGTGGGCGTTGACGTTTTATTTCATTAAGCGTCGACGGGACGAATACGCGGCCTATCTGAAACAGGTCGCCGAGAAACCGATGCTGGCCTACCTGACACCCGAAGAACGAATAGCCGAGTTCGAGAAATTCTTTGGAGACGATTGGGCAAAGCTCGACGAAGAGATGGTCTCACTCCTTCGTCGTATCCGCTGATGTCGTTGCCATCATTGCTCGAACGGAGGTCTTGACTCTTCGTAATACTCGATCGTTCCCGGCGTCCCCTGGTTGGCAGGAGATACCGGAACCTGATATCCGGCAGGCTGAGTGGCTTGAGTCCGGTAGTTCTCCGAACGAGCAGCGTAGCGACTAGTCTGTTCGCTGCGGAGTTCTTGATATAATTTCTTCGCCTCGGGATACCTCGGATCGAGCATTAGAGCTTGAGCGGCATAATATTCGGCACCGCGCAATTCTCCTCTTCGCTTTAAGACCACCGCCAGGTTAAAATTGGCCTCAGAATCAGGAAGCACGCGACGAAACTCATCGAGCGATTCTGGTATCTTCCCAAATTCCGCCAGCGCGACTGCGTGATGATAACGGTAGGTCTCATTGTTCGGTTCACTCGCGACCGCCCGATCCAGCATCGACAGAGCACGTGTCCAATCGCCTTTTTCAGCGTAAAGCTGAGCCACGGCATCGAGCACCTCGGCGTCGGTAGGGGTTCCTTTCAAAAGCTCTTTCAAAGCGGTTTCTGCTTCCGAATAATTCCCCAGCCTCGTGTTGACCCGGGCCAACCCCAGTTTCGCTTCACGATTCGCACGATTTTCAGAGAGAACAATGCGATACGATTCCTGGGCCTCCTGCAGTTGCCCCTGCTGTTCCTGCCACTTGGCGTAGGAAAGCGTGAACTTCTCCGGATTGTTCAGTTTCGACAGAGCCTTGTTCCCGGAACTCTTCTTGAAACTTGAGATCTTCAATTTATCCGGCAACGAGCAACCCGTCAGCATTCCAGCCGCGAGCAACAGCACAAGCATGGTCTGTTTTTTCAGGGTCATGATCGCACCTCCATGTGCGAGTCTTCGGCGTATGGATCTGGTTTCTGCAGAATGCTGCGTCGAGTGGACAATCTACGCGCAGCCTTGAAGACCGTATAAAAAGAGTATCGGCCCGAGTGGATCCCTCTCTTCAGGGCAATCTAGCGATCAGTCAAACTTTATCGAGAAGTCATCGGAAGCGATGCTTTTCAAGCACCAAATCTACAAATCGACTCAAGAATCACGAACATCTCGAGTCGTCAGGGTCAGGAATTGGTGACGGGAGGGACGGCTTTTTCGACTTCGTCGAGCAGCATATCGAGACGGAACGGTTTGTAAACCACCCCCTGTAAGCCTTCCTGGCGAGCCTTCACGATGGAATGCGACGAATCGTAGCCGAATCCGGTCATCAGCAGCACCGGTAAGTTTTCGTCGATCGTTTTTAACTGGCGGTAGCACTCGTAGCCCGTCCGATCGGGCAAACGGATATCGGTAATCACCAAGTCGTAATCGAAACTGCGTGCCATCAGAAACGATTCTTCTGCATTATGGGCCGTCTCGACCACACAGCCGTATCGCTCCAGAAGCTCGTGGGCGGATTGCAGGGTTTCTTCATCCTGATCGGCAACCAGAATCCGACGCCCCAATAGAGTAGGACGGGAATCGGTTTGAGTCACCAGAGCTTCATTCGGCTCCTCGGGCGCGATCGTCGCGCCGGCCTGATGAATCAACTGGCGAATTTGACGGGCATCTTTGAGCAAACGCTGGACCCGTTTGGTCAGTTCTTCATCCTGTCCGTAGAGCTTTTCGAGAATCCACGTCGCGTCAATGAGAATTTCATCGACGGGATTCGCCACTTTCCGCAAGATAAGTTGCGTCCCTTCGACCGCGGTCGATTGTCGCTCCGCCTGTAATAGATTCAGCGTGTTCAGCGCGGCGGCAATCTCCCGACTAAAGAGTTCCAGAAACTGTAAGTCTCGCTCGTCGAACGCTCCGGTTTCGTGCGCTTCGACGTTAAACGTCCCCAGGACCTGATCGTGAAGGATCAGCGGCACCGTCAGCGAGCTTTTCGCTCCCTGAGCCCCCGGCAAATACAGCGGGTCGTGATCGATATCAGGGCAAAGGTAGCTGCGTCCCGTCTCGGCCACAAAACCGGTCACGCCGTTCCCTTGAGACGAGGCGTACAATTCGCGATCCGCCGCCAGCGGTTGCATCCCCACTTGCAACAACTGATTCAGTTTTCCGGTCTGGCTGTCGAGAAGACGAATTTCGACAGTTTCATATTTGAGGATATCCGAGGTGTAGTACAGGATTTTGGATTTGAGTAATTCCACTCGCTCCTGTTGAGACATCCCGGAAATATCCTGGGGAGAAAGGTCTCCCAGGTCGAGCCCCGCTTGGGCGATGGCGTCGAATTTGTGTCGATTGGTTTCGCGTTCCGAGACATCCCGGACCGTGACGAATAACAGCGTCGGATCGTCACTGGAGCGACATTCGCGAATCGCCCGGGAATCGATTTCAAAGTAGCGATCATCGTGAATCCGAAGCGTGTCACGAATCGTTTCCGATTCTGTCAGCGTCAACGACAAGGGACAGTCCACCGGAGCGGGAGGCTCGTCGATTCCCAACAGATCGTAGAACGACCGGGAAGTCGGATTCGGCTCATTCACGAGACGCGAAAACTCGTCGTTCGCCCACACGACTTCGAACGTATCTGTGAGTAAAGCAACACCGACCGGTAACAGTGGCAATAACTCGCTGGCCAACAGGAGCGATTCCTGCCCGGTACTCTGATTGGGAAGGAAGAGAACTCCCGTCATCTCCTTCGACTGTAGAAGCGATAACGCTTCCTGCAATGATCGCGGCACAATCAGTTCGCACCCAGAGCTTAATTGCTGTTGCAATTGATCGACGGAATCGGAATCCGGAGTGCCCAGGACGACAAACCGAGGTTCGGTGTGTGAGTTCAGTGGAAACCTCGCCAAAACGGTGTGATGCCAACTCAATTAAAAGGCAGAATTGAGTTGGGGTTTGTGGTATTTTACTCACAAGGCAAATCAGGGAAAGGCTAAGTCTTTCCACAAATGAAGCTTTTTTTGATTCCTCTCCAATTATATCGGTAAAAGATGCACCCGTCTGAGAGCGATCGCTCCCCTGCCCACTCCCGTACACTGCTCTCCCGAATCGCGATCTTCGGACCGGGACTGCTCGTCGCGGCCACCGGAGTGGGAGCCGGCGATCTGGCGACGGGCGCTTTCACCGGCGACAAACTGGGAACCACGATTCTATGGGCCGTGCTGGTGGGAGCTTTTTTCAAATATGTACTGAACGAAGGTCTGACCCGTTGGCAGTTGGCAACCGGGGAGACGCTTCTGGAAGGTTGTCTTCGACATTTCGGGACTCTCTTTGAAGTCCTCTTCCTCGGCTATCTGATGGTGTGGAGTTTTCTTGTGGCGCTCGCCTTGATGAGTGCCTGCGGAGCCACCTGCCATGCGATTCTCCCCTGGAACACTGCCAGTCAGGACAAAGTCTTCTACGGGATTGCTCAAAGCCTGATCGCCGTGGTGCTCGTCCGCCGGGGAGGGTTTCAATTGTTCGAAAAACTGATGTCCGTCACGATCGGCCTGATGTTTCTCACGGTCATCAGCACCGTCGTCGCGCTCCAACCGGATTACTCATCGCTCGCTACCGGATTGTTTGTGCCGAGATTCTCTCCCTTGATGGAAAATTCCGGAGAGGGATTGATGTGGACCGTCGGACTACTGGGCGGTGTGGGAGGAACGTTGACCATCGTTTGCTACGCCTATTGGATTCGCGAGCTGGGACGTGAAGGGCTCGACCAGCTTCCTCTCTGCCGAGTCGATCTGGGGACGGGCTATGCCGTGACGGCGTTGTTCGGGATCGGAATGGTGGTGATCGGTGAGCATGCCGGCCCGTTCAGCGCGAAAGGTTCGGCGCTCTTGGTGGAGTTGAGCCAGACTCTGGGTGAAACTCTCGGACCGACGGCCCGCTGGGTCTTTTTGATCGGGGCCTGGGGGGCAGTTTTCTCAAGCTTGCTGGGAGTCTGGCAGAGTGTGCCTTATCTGTTTGCCGATTTCTGGCAATTGAGACAACAGCCGCGCGACGCTTCCTTATCGCGTCTGGAGGTCGATTGCGAATCTCGCGAGTATCGCGTGTTCCTCTATGCCCTGGCAACAGTTCCGTCGCTGGGAATGCTCGTTCTGGATTTCAAAAAAACTCAGCTTATCTACGCCATTGTGGGGGCGTTGAGCATTCCTCTGATCGCCTGCGTACTCGTGATTTTGTGTGGTCGGTCGAAATACATCGGAGCAAACGCGCGGAATCACTGGGCCACGAATCTTCTGCTGGTGCTGATCCTGCTCTTTTTCGCTGCAATTGGTGGCTGGAACGTGTGGCAGAAAATCCAGTAACCCCACCACCGGGATCGGTTTGAAATCCCGATATCGAGCCGCTACGATTAGGAATATCGAAAGAATGCTCATATCCCTCCATCGGGACGTAACGACTTTCGATGTCGGCGAGGGAATCTCGTCGGTCTGTCGTGACTTGAATACAAGTTAGAACCTACATAAGGATCCACCATGATTTCACGCCGCTTTCTGACTGTTGTGTTTACACTCTTGACGGCTGTCGTGATCAGCCAACCCGTGTCCGCCCAGGATGATGAGTCTAAGGAGTCCGCTTCTCCGGAAGTGAAGACACTCGTTGTTGATCTCGAAAGTCCCTCGGGTGTTGCCGTGGATCCAGAGACCGGACATGTATTTGTCGCCAGTCGCTGGGGAGTTTATCGCTACGACCCTGCAAAGCACACGCAGGATGTTCCCAAGGGAGAAAAACTGGTTCTGGCGATTTCTTCCTATCCGACCGACATCTACGGAAAAGGCCCCAAGTACAACATCGGCCCCCTCGGTGTTACTGTATGGAAGGATTGGCTGATTGTGGGTGACGGCAGCCGCCCCGACGGCGAAGAGTTGGTACGCGTCTATAAAATTGAAAAAGAGATGCCCCAGGAAACCGCCAAGGAAGATACCGCCGCCTTCACGCTCGGTCCCATCAAAGCGGGTGAAGCATCCGCCAAAGGGGAAGGAAACTTTTACGGCGTGACAACCGTCGGAGACACGATTGTGGTCACCGCCAACGGAGATGACACCAAGGGATGGGTCCTGAAATCCGATATTGCGGACGGGAAACCGGGAGACCTGACCCCGTTCATCGCCACTAAGGAAGCTTTGGAAGTTGACGCACCGGCTGCAGCTACCACCACCCCTGACGGCAAGGAAATCGTCATCTCCCAAATGGGTGAAGTGAACGTCGCCGGCGACAGCTTGCTCACCTTCTACAATCCCGCAGACGGCAAACTGATTCGTAGCCTCGAAACGGGACTCTCGGATATCATCGGACTGGCTTACAGCCCGAAAACAAAGAGTTTGTACGCGACCGATTTTTCCTGGGTCGATACGACAAAAGGTGCTCTGTATCGCCTCGACATCGAAGGTGACAAAGTGACCCCCGTCAAAATTGTCGATCTCGAAAAACCGGCCGGACTCGCCTTCGACAAAGAAGGAACCCGTCTCTATATCACGACCTTCGGTGCTGACTCCGGGAATGCCGGTGAAGAACCTAAAGAGGGTGACGAAGACAAAATGTCAGCCGGTAAACTGGTTGTGATTGAAGCGGGTCTTTGATTGAAACGCGTTCTCAATAATTCACGGTGGACGATCAAAAATCGTTCACCGTTTTTTTATGGAATGATAAAGTCTTGAATCTATGAATCTGCCACGAGAACTGCCGACGGAACGACTGCTGTTGCGATGGTGGAAGCCCGAGGATCGAGCTCCGTTTTATCAACTGAATGCTGACCCGGCGGTGAACGAGTTTCTCACCGGCCCTTTAACGCGGGACGAAAGCGATCACGTCGCGGATCGGATCGAGACGCACTTCGAGCAACACGGGTTTGGCTGGTGGGCGGTCGAAATCTCCGACCGGGTGCCTTTTATCGGGTTCGTAGGGCTCTCCGTCCCGCACTACAAGGCCCCCTTTACGCCTTGTGTGGAAGTAGGCTGGCGACTGGATCGTGCCTACTGGGGACAGGGATACGCGACGGAAGCGGCCCGCGCAGCACTCACATTCGGTTTTGAAACGTTGAAACTCGATGAGATCGTCGCGATGACCGTTCCCGCCAATGATCGTTCCCGTAACGTGATGGAAAAGCTCGGCATGACGCGCGATCCCGCGGATGATTTCGATCACCCGTTACTGCCGGCGGATCATCGACTTTCACGGCACGTTCTCTACCGGATCAGTCAGCAGGAGGCTCTCGCACAACGTTGAGAGCGATCGATCATTCCAGTTCGATTTTCGCTCGGGCGATTTCTTCCCGATCGGCGCGTCGGGAAAAGTCTTCCAGCATCGCGCGGACATCTTCATCGATCAATTGCTTGGTGATTCGCCCGCGGCTATCTTTCACGGTCAGCCGTTTGTCAAAATCAAAAGTACTGGGAGTCAGCCAGATAGTCACTTTGTCCGGTCGTCGGCCTCGAAAATAAAGCGTTTGCAATTCAGAATTCTGCCCGGTCGCCAGAGTCGCCACCAGATTCCAGTCAGTGAGCTCTTTGGGGTTCGTAATGGGATCGTTGGTATAGAGGACTTCGGGAAACTCATGGACTTCATACCAGTAAAACCGCTTCAACTGAGGACGGAGCAGTTTGACGTCGATTTCTGAAATTCCGCGTTGCAGACGATGCTTCTCCATCCAGTCGAATAACTGGTGTATCTCTTCGTAATAATCATCCACGCCGCGCCCGATGTACTCGGTGTAGATGATATCTTTTTTGGAGATCATCATCCGTTCGAGGACCTCGGCATTGATCGTCAACAGGTTCCGATCCTTCTCCCCGCTGATCACATACAGCGCCAGATTGGGATCGTTATTTCTGGTGTATTTGCAGTGATGCTGACACTTTCCGGAAATTGCGATGATGCCCGCAAAGAGACCGGGTTGCGCCATGCCATAATCGAACGCCGCCTCCGCACCCGAACCGTGCCCCGCCAGAAAGATACGATTCGAATCGATCCGAAATCGCCTCATCGCATCGCGCACACAGCGTTCCATCGTCTCCAGGGAATTTGGAGAATAGTCGTACTCTCGATCTTCCTCCCCCAAATACTCCGGCGAGACGACGATATACCCTCGCCGGGGGGCCTGGTCCCCCCACCATCGGATCGATTTTTCGAGGGGAATGGTGGCGGGTCTCATGTGGATGATGAGCGGATAAGCGTGGTGCGGAGAATATTCCAAAGGGAGTATAGCTCGATACTTGACGGGGGAACTTTTCTCCGTCCCCGAGAACGTTTCCAGTTCCAGCGTTTGTGGACTGAGGTAATTCGTTTGCAGGCCTTCGGTCGGCACGATCCCCGGTAGGTGTTCGAGAATGGGAACCAGCGTCGAAGGGCCGATTCCCTCCGCCCGCTCGATCGAATCGATCAGAGATGCCGTGCGGGTGGGGTCGGTATTTCGCAGGAACTCCAGAATCAGATGACGGGCGTCCCACTGACGGAGCGTATTTTTCAAATCGGTATTGGCGTTCGCCGGTCCCAAAATCCATCCTGAAAAGGCCAGCGCCAGCTTTTCTTCCGCCGACAGTGAGTCATCCCCCGCCAGGTTCAGGAACGGTTCGAGACGGGAAACTCCTTCCGCATCCAGAACCACGTCGATCAGCATGCGAACTGACTGGACTTGCTGACGCAGGTCGTCATCCTCGATCTGAGCTTGCAGTTCTCCGAGCATTAAGCGGGCGTCGTTGATCTGCCGATTCAAACGGAGTTCGATCGACTGTATCTCGCGAATTCGTTGTCCAACTTCCGGCGCGGGATTCGGTATGAGCTTGAGGAACTCCTCCGTCATCTTCGACGCGAGCTGATGCTGTCCGGACTGCTGACGAACTTCCAGGTCCCCCAGTAACTGATTCGCCCAGACCGTTTGCAGGGTCTCCAGCATCTTTTCCACTTGCTCGGCAATCTCGGGAAATTCCTGCCGGATCCTGAGAAGTTCCCCCAGCGCCAAATGGTACTGTCGGGTTTGCAGATAAAAGCGGGCGATAGACATCCGATCGCTGGAATCGTTCGGATCGATCGCGCTGTTGATGATCGTGCGGATGATATGATCGGGGATCGAGGTGGTCGTCTCCGCGAATTTCCATTGAACCAGGTTGATGGACTCCCAGGTCACGTGAAACGGATTGATTTCCGTCATCCCCAGGATGATATTTTTGGGACCGTTAGGCGTCGTCACTTCGACCGTTTTGCGACCGAACTCATTGAGAGGGATGACCGTTTTGTACTGGCCGATGTTATTGAGTTGCAGATTGGTACGTAACGGTTTTTGTTCGATCTTGAATTTCTCATAGCGGGATAAGTCGGCGGCGGCGTTTATCTTCGCGGGAGGGGGTTTGGGGATAAAATAGCGCCGCATTCCGTCGTCGACCATCGTGAACGGACGGATGTTGAATTGGCCCGCCGTGACTCCACGATTGTGATCCAATGAACGGACATTGACAGGAGTCCCTCGAATCGTAAATCCGGATTCGGTTTCAACTTCCCCACCCAGCACACTCACCGCAGGAAGAAAGCCGGCCAGCAGGCAAAGCATCTGCCGGCATCGAATATTCGTGACCAATATGTGAAGTCGCCTGAGAAAAATCACAAGGATCCTTTCCCGTCATAGATCGTCGCCAATCAACACACACGATGCATGTGGGGAGGGCATCCGCATCGGTGACTCACTTTATGCTCGTTGATTTTCGTGAATCAATCCAGAGGAGTTTGCTCGAATCAGCCCGGAAGCAGCAAACGTTTCGCTCAATCTTCAATTGGCAGCCGTCGCGGAAACGGATTCGATCTCCGAAAGTTGCTCGATGAACTGGAGATCGGGAATCAGACAGGGATGCTTGTACTGCTCCAGGCTCCCCCCCTTTCGCTGGTTCCGATTCCTGGCCAGATTCTCCATGGTGCCGTCGGCGACGAATTGGCCGGTCAATCTGGCGAGTCGATCCGTGTGGCGTTTCTCGCAATATTCCACATTCAAATCACAAAGGTTGTTGTCCACCCGTCCAGAGAGTTCCTGCAAGGTCGCCTCGGAATCATATTCGCTCGCTTCCACGATCAATCGATATGCGGGCGGATCCCCCCAGACAGGAGCCACTACGAACTGGGGAACGGCAAGGCCCAAATCGGACGCCGCTTGACGGACCGCGTCGACGACCTGAGATTCGGTCACCTTTTCTCCAGTGATGTTGGAGATATGGGCTCCTTTGTGCAAAAATTTCAGGACAGGAGTTGTTCCCTCAAACCCGGTACATTGAACGACATCACGAATGTTATAGCGATAGAGCCCCGAAACGGTCGTCATCAGGATGTAGTAGTTCTGTCCGGGCTCCAGTTCGTGAGCCAGTAAGGTGGGAGGGTCTTCCCGATCGGCAACCTCTTCCGGGATAAACTCAAAAAAATGAGAGACGATGTCGAGCACCCCTTCACTGGTTCCCCCATTGAGCGGAATGGTCATCCGCCCCTCACTGGCATGCAGCCCATGATCGCGAATCGCCACGTCCCCAAACAAAGAGCGAATTCTCGGAAGATATGCACCGGCGCTTCCGCCCGTCCAGATTGCGAGTAACGTCAGCCGCGGCCAGCAATCCTTCGGCAATAATGTGCCGGTCTGTTGGTAGATGTTCGCGAGAAAGTCGGCACGCTCAGGAAGTGGCTTCGTGTAGGCTCCCTGAATCGCCTGTCGCTGCTGATCGGTCAAATCGGCGGAAATCTGGCCGGTCCGAATATCGTCGATCAGTTGTTGGGCGTTGTGGTGCAGAATTCCGGAGAGTCGAACCAGAGTGCCGGGATTCGCCGTCGTCACCCAGGTAATCGACTCATCCGCCAACGCAATTCTGAGGACGGTGTAATACTTGGCGTCGGGATCCTTGATATCGGCCACCGCCGCCGGAAGCGTATAGAGCCGTCGCAACACCCTGTTTTGCATCGAGCTCACCAGCCCGCTGATATTCCCGCACGGAGTCCCTGCTTCGGTGATGAATCGATTCTGCGAGCTGGTGATTTGAAAAATATGACCGCGGTCGCATCCGGGATGCCCATCGACGGCACCGATGCCCCAGATACGCCAACCCTCCCGATAGTCGTTCAAGAATGGTTTGGTGATCGGAACAAACTTGGATTCGTTCGTCGTGCCGCTGCTGAGCGCAAACATCAGAAGTTCGTTTCTGGGACCGAGCAGCGCTGAGTGGTCTCCCTCACGCATCTTGTCGATGTAGGGTTTATAGAGGTCATATTCGCTGATCGGAAATTTCTCGCGAAATTCCGACACCGACAACGACGGGGTTAGCTCGTAGTCCTGAGAAAGCTGACTGCCGACATTCAGCGCAAGTATTCGCGACAACGTCTTGCGTTGAGTTTGCTCGCAATCGAGACAGGCATTGAGAAAACGTCCACGGATCTTCCGAACCTTGGCACGAAGCAGAGCACCGACTCCTTCGATGAAAACCGATTTTAAGGCGCTCAGCCCGCGTCCGGGATTCATAGGTGACCAATATTCACGAAGAGCTGCATAGCGAAAAATAGACAGACTGACACGATAGCCTGCCTTGAGATGACCTCAGCATCACTCGTCGTCTTCTTCCTTGGACTTCTTCTTTTTCTTTTTGCCGATCACGGTCCGTTTCACACGGACTTTGGGCATTCCCAAAACCGTCGAGTTGTCGGTCCAGCGATCTTCGGCTTCCAGCTGACTGACTCGTTCAGCCCGCTTCAAAACATTGCGCGTACCGGACATCTTGTTACCGCGGCGCAAACTTTTATCCAAACTCACTTTTATTTCCTCCATTGGTCGAGCGCACTCATCATCAGAACTGATTGATGGTGTCGACGGGATCACGCAAACCCTATTTACAACCTATCATGATAGATGTCGGAGTGTTCCAATTCAAGCACAGGAAACGACTTGAATTTGCGGAAAATCGGCAATCTGAACGTCTCCGATCAATCACTCCAGTTATATCGGTTGCCCGCTTTTTTTTTGACTCGACCGAGATCCCCCGAACCTCAGCCTCGAAATCCCGCTCAAAACCACATAAAATGAGACCTACACACCATTACAGAGGCTGGAATGGTGCGCACGCACGCAGCTTCCGGAGACTCTCTATTGCCTGTTCTGAAGGAATTTTCTGTGGCCACTATCGATCAATCGACCGAAACCCGTACTCTCACCGGAGCCGATGTTCTTGTTGAATCGTTGATTCATCAAGGCGTGTCCGCCGTCTTCGCTTATCCGGGCGGAGCGAGCATGCCGCTGCATCAGGCCCTGCGCCTGCAACGGGAAAACATCCGCACGGTCCTTCCCCGTCACGAACAAGGGGGCGGTTTCGCGGCTCAGGGTGTGTCCCGAACTTCCGATGAGGTCGGGGTTTGCATGGCAACGAGCGGTCCTGGGGCGACCAATCTGGTGACCGCCATCGCGGACGCCAAAATGGATAGTATTCCCATGGTCGCTGTAACGGGACAAGTTCCCCAAGCGGTCATCGGAACCGATGCGTTTCAGGAAACACCGATCGTCGAGATTTGTCGGGCTGTGACCAAGCATCACTACATGATCACCGCCGAGGATTACAACAATCCCGACGATGTCCAGGAAGCACTGAGATCGATCCCCCGGATAGTGAAAGAGGCGTTTCATGTCGCCAAAACCGGGCGTCCGGGGCCCGTGTTGATCGACTTCCCCAAAAACATTCAATTGGCCACCATTGAAACCCCGATCGACTTCGATCCTCCGATGGCGCTACCGGGTTATTCCCCCATCACCAACGGCGCAGCTCCCGAACAAATCCGCCAGATCCTGGCCGCGATTCGTCGTTCGAAGAAACCGATGCTCTATGTGGGTGGCGGTTGTATCAATTCCGGAGCCTCGGAAGAGCTCACCAAATTTGCCTTGAAGACGGGAATCCCCGTCGCCATGACGGTGATGGGATTGGGGGCGTTCCCCGGCGATCACGAACAATCCCTGCATATGTTGGGGATGCACGGAACCGTCTACTCCAATTACGCCGTCAACGAAGCCGATTTGCTGCTCGCCTTCGGCGTTCGCTTTGACGACCGTGTGACCGGGAAACTTTCCGAGTTTGCCACGCATGGAAAGATTATCCACGTCGATATCGACGCTTCGGAGATGCACAAGAACAAGGAAGCCCACATCCCGGTGGTGGCGGACCTGAAGAAGGTTCTGACCCAGTTGAACGCCGAAATAACGGATGAAGACATTCCGCAAATCGACGCCTGGAACGAACAAATCGCCGAGTGGAAAGAGAAATTTCCGATGCGATATAAATCGGAGGGTGATTTCATCGCTCCGCAACATGCCATCGAAGAACTCTGGAAACTGACGAAGGATCAGGACACTTATGTGGCCGTCGGTGTGGGACAACACCAGATGTTCGCCGCCCAGTATTACAAATTCGATCGCCCTAACCGATGGCTTTCGAGTTCCGGTTTAGGAACGATGGGATTCGGGTTACCGGCCGCCATGGGCGTCCAACTGAAACACCCGGACAGCCTGGTGATTGATATCGATGGCGACGGTTCGATTCTGATGAACATTCAGGAACTGGCAACCTTGCACTGCGAGAAACTGCCGGTCAAAATTCTGCTGTTGAACAACCAGCACCTCGGCATGGTCGTTCAATGGGAAGATCGTTTCATGGAAGGACGTCGAGCCAACACCTACCTCGGCCCGGTCGATCATCCGGAAGCCCTGGGAGAAGGTGAAGGAGGCCACTACGAAGAGACCTATCCGGACTTCGTCTCGATGGCGAAAAGTTTTGGAGTCGAGGCCGCCCATGTTCGCAGTAAAAAAGCATTACCCGACGCTCTCAAGAAGATGCTGGAGCACGACGGACCTTATCTACTGGATGTCGTCTGCCCCTACCAGGAGCATGTGCTCCCGATGATTCCCGGCGGTGGAACCGTCAAGGACATCATCATCGAGTGAGGCAGCACCGTCTCTTTACAAAGCTTTTTCAGACAATGAAAATCGCCTCCGTTGAGTCCGCTCGGCGGAGGTTTTTTCGTTTTTTAGAGCACATTCAGATTGTGAGTCATGGTTTGAACCGTCACTCGATCGACGGCTGCCTGATCGACAGTCATCCCCAATCCCGGTTTGCGTAATGCTTTTCCGGTACCGTCGATCCAGAATGTGAGATCCTCTTTCGTTAACCGTTCTTTCACCAGGTGATTATCGAAGCTTCCCTCCGCCGCGAGCCAACCCTGAATGTGAGTCACAAATTGACGTCCGGCAGCCGTTAGAATTCCGGTCTCCCCGACTTGCGATCCCATCTGAAAACCCAGACCGGACTCCGCAGCCATGACGGCAATCTTGACACTATTGAGAAACCCGCCGCACTTGGAAAGTCGGATATTGAACAGGTCACAAAGCTGATGGGAGATGGCGTATTCCGCATCCTGGAGACTACAAAGGGATTCATCGAGCATAATCGGGATGGATATCTGCGGTCTCAATCCCGCGAGCTTATCCCGTTGAGAATGATGAACCGGCTGCTCGATGGAAACGATTCGAAAGGGTTCCAGTTCCCGCGTCTTACGAACAACCTCTTCGGGGTTCCAAGACTCATTGGCATCCACACGCAATGAAATCTTCGTTCCCAGACTTCGTCGCGCAATCGTCAGCAGTTCACGGTCGTCAACTCCTTCGATGCCGACTTTCACTTTACAATCCCGAAACCCCCCCAGTCGATACAGGCGACAAAGCCACTTCACTTTTTTCATTGAGGACGACGCGACGATCGCACTGTAACGTACCTTCGGCTGAAACTCGATCAGCTTTTCAGCACCGGGGATCGTGTTCAGATATTCGTGAAACGGAAAGTCCAACGAGCGACTGACCGCATCGAGAATCGAAAGCTCGACCGCACATCGCAGAGGGTTTCCCAACGCTCCTCTCGGATCATCGGCAGAGCAGGGAAAGTCGAGACTTTGAACCAACTGCGACGCATCGTCGGGAGTCTTCAACTCCCGGTCCAACAATGAGTTCCAGTCCACCGACTGAAAGAGTTCGAGCGTGCTCTCGATCGTATCTCCCGTGACGTAGTCGCGAGGAAGACCTTCTCCCCAACCAGACGTGCCATCAGAAAGCCGACAGCAGACCACCACGGAATCGGTACTGGTGCGTTCGTGGGAAGCGTGTTTCACTTTCCGTTTCAATGGGATGCGAACGTGCCGACATGTCAATTCCGAAATTTTCATCGACGCGTTCAACCCGATCGGGAACAGGAGTTTTTCACCCAATCACCGCCAGGATCTGCGATTCCGGCATAATAAGAAACGACTCGCCATCGACTTCAATTTCCGCTCCTGCATAACTCACGAACAGAACGCGGTCCCCTTCGTGAACCTGAAGCGCGTTGCGAGATCCGTCCGGCATCAGTAGCCCGTCTCCCACACTGAGCACACGGCCTTCCGCTGGTTTTTCCTGAGCAGAAGTAGGCAACACGATTCCCCCTTCTGTCGTCTCTTTGGCTTCGACACGTGCAACGATCACATTTTCGCCCAAGGGGGTGAGTTTCATGGTGTTTCTCAATAAGTAGTGGGAACTGAGTCTCAAGGTGCGATGATTCGCAACATTTTCGCTGCACTCAGGTTATAGCATCCCAGAACGAGAATCTACGCCAGCACCGCGGAGCTCTCGAATTTCCGAGAAGTGTGATTCTGTCAGCCGCCCCCTCCAAAATTCCGGTTGCC
The DNA here is from genome assembly GCA_014762625.1 of Planctomycetaceae bacterium. Lineage (GTDB taxonomy): Bacteria > Planctomycetota > Planctomycetia > Planctomycetales > Planctomycetaceae > JABURQ01. Next base: position 24,144 of record JABURQ010000064.1, read on the forward strand.
TTAACAGTCCGACAAAGCCTACATTTCGTAGAGAGAGGCCATCTTCATGAAGCTTTCCACCATCTCGGCACTTTTCCTGACTTTACTTTGGGGATCGATCGCCGCCTGCGCCCCCCAATCAGAGGATGCTGCGGAAACTCAGTTCTATCAGGGGCTTCGCGATCGCGGTTTTTTTTCACTGGTCGAAAGCACGCTTCAGACGGAGTTGGCCGAACCTCAACTCACTCCCGACCGCAGAACGTTTTTGCAACTGGAACTCTCGCGGACGTTCGCGGCCCATGCAAGACAACGACTCGGAGAGGAACAGGCCGAACTCTGGCAACTGGCCCAATCCGTCGCGGATTCCGGGTTGAACAGCGATCAGGAGACGCAATGGACATCTCGGCTGCTAGTGCAGTCCGTGCTGATCCCTCTGGAAAAAACTCGCTTCGAACTCGAGCAGTTTCGCATTATTCCGCATGAAATCAACGCGGAACGCCTCCGTACCGAACTCCAGACGCATCTCCTGCAACTTCGCAAGCTGGAGCTGGAATTGAATCAGAGATCGCGAGCCGTTCTTTCGCGGTACCGCGCCAACCCGCAACAGATCTCTCCCTACAAATTTCGCTCCGTCCAAAAGCAGGTCATCTATGAGATCTCCCAAACGTTGACGGAAATTGCGGAACTGGAATATGAGAGTCCCGAGGACCGATCTCCTCCTATTCGAGCGGCCCTCGATCGTTTGAAGGTCTTAACGAGTGGCGCAGAAGACGAACGGATCACCTGGAAAGCGAGACTTCTGGTGATTCGCTGCGAGTGGTTGCAACACGATTTTGAAACCGCTCGGGTTTACGCTCGTCGATACGAAGACGATTGGCCGACTTCATTCCAGTCCGCGGCAGTCGGAGAACAGGCTCGTATCGATCTGGAAAATCAACAACCGGATCTCGCTCTGGAACGCCTGCACGAATGGAGAAACAAACGCGGATACCTCTCCGGCGAACTCTCTCTGCTTCAGCTTCAAGCGTTGTCATCACTATGGGAACTCGCTTGGAAGAACGAACGGCCTCAACTCGCCAAGGATCTCGCACAACAACTCGAAGCTGCTGCCCAGAGAACGCAACGGGAAATCGGTGGCATCTGGGGCTGGCGATCGCGACTCCTGGTGGACTATAGCCGTCAAGCGACTCAATACGGTCCGGAAGTCGCATCTCGACTCCGAACCGCGCAGGCCACCTATCAGCGCGGCGACTACGAAGCCGCCGTGTCGCAGTACAAAGGCATCGCCGACCTGGCAAAATCTCAAGGACGGACCGAAGTCGCGTCGGAAATGTTATTTACCGCCGGTTCGATATTGTTGCAGAGGGGCGACTACGAAACAGCACGCGATCTCTTTCAAAACTCTGTCAATCAATTTCCGGAGGCGAAGCGTGCCGCCGACTGTCATTTGATGTGGGTCTGGTGCCTGGGAAAAACCTACGAACAAAGCCCCACCAAAAGCCATCGGCTCGCTTACACAGCCGCTCTGGACGAGCACCTCGAAAGATTTAAAGACAGCGAGACCACGGGGAGCGCTCATCTCATGTACGGCCAGTTTCAGGAAAACCGGTTACAGGACACCATCGCGGTCGAACACTATCTCGCCGTCCCGACGAATCACGCCAAAGCCGTCATCGCTGATTTATCACTGCTGCGCTGCTATCGCAAAATATTGGAACGACTCAAAGCTCAAAATCGATCCACCAACGCCTGGCGGGATGAAGCGATTCGCCAAGTCTCTGCTAGAACGGCCCAATATCCTCAGGAACCGAACCAGCTCTCCCCTCAGCAATGTCAGGCCATTCTGGGGCTGGTGAGACTTCAAATGGAACAGGGAACTCGGGACGATCAGCAAATATCGGCGTCTCTGAACCGTGTCATCGAGGCCTGCTCGCTGAAAACGAACCAGGACGAATCGTCTCAATCGTGGAAGGAGACGGCCCTCGCCGCTTATCGCTTGAAAATCGTTTCTCTGGCTCAATCGGGACGCACGCGCGAAGCGGAAGCGTTAATCGCTCAGATCGCCAACGCCGGACGTCAATCATTACTGGAGCTTTTAAACGGTCTGTCGCAGGCCGCGGAGAAAGCCAATCCGCAAACCCAAAAAGGGATCGCGGAACTGCAACTGGAAACCTGCGAATCACTCAACACTCAGCGGGACCTGCTCTCTCCCACTCAGCAACAATTACTGGACCGCACAAAAGCCCGCGCTTTGATTTTGGCGGAACGTTCCGTAGAAGCTCACGAGATGTACGAGGACTTGATTCAAAAATCCCCCGACGATCTCCAGCTTCGACGCGAACTGGCGAAGTCTCTTTCAGATTGTGGTACGGTCAGTTGTCATCATCGCGCGCTGGTGCACTGGCAGTATCTGGAAGATCATTCCAAGAAAGGAACGCTGGACTGGCTGCGGTATCGAGCGGAAGTGATTCAATCGCTGATTCATGTCGGCAAGTCGAAAGAAGCCGCGAAACTTCTGAAAATCACCCGACTGCTCTACCCCGAAATCGGTGACGAGACCCTTCGGGAAAAGTATTCATCACTCCAACAAAAGATCGACCGCGACAAATGATTCTCGCGGTCGATCTGTTTTGAAGCTTCATTGTCGCTGAACGATTCAGATTTCTGAATCAGACTCGGAGTCCTCGACAATCGGAGTCGGAGCGAGGTCCTTTTCTTGAGCACCAATATTTTGCATCATGCCGTTTACAGTCTGGGCGTGATACGGATGCATCGGATCGATGCGACGTTGCCAAAGCACTGGGTTCGGAGCGAGCGGGTAATTGGCTCGGTTCGGCATCCATTGAGGCACGTATTGATAGGTATAGCCCAACTGCGTCGTGTCGGTCGGAGTATGCACCATCGGGTACTGAACTTCCGAGTATTTCATACCGGGAGTTCCATAGAATTGATTCGGCAAGTATCGTCGATAGGTGACCGGTTGGTGAAAGACGCGTGGATTCGATGTGGGAGCATAGAAACCATAGCTGGGATGCAAAGTTGCCGCATAAGGATCCTGGCTGAACCAGACATGAAGCGGCGTGGCGTATGTTTTGGGTTCCCAAGTTTTCCCGTACTCATCTTGGATTGCGTGACCATGGTGATGCTGCACGACCTGGCCGTTCTCGTCCAGAATGATGCCTCCCTCCGGAATCGGCGCGGGAGGAACCTTCGGTCCATTGACCTCTCCAGCCACTTCCTCAGGTAAGGGAGCGGGCACATTGGCGAGTTTGCTCGCTGTCGTCTGTTGAATGCCGTCAGAAATGCGGACCACTCCCGGTTCCTCGGCCGATGCCAGCTGCGGAACAAATCCGACACCAAGCATCGCAGTGGCTAACATCGTTCGAAGTGAGGGAAAGATCATGTGACTGAATCCTGGTACTTGAAAATGACGATTTGTAGGGAAGACACCTTATCTCTAAATCTCTGACTCGTGATTTTCATCACGGACGCGGCATCACTTGTGTTTGAGGATGACGCACAACATGCGGCATCGGGGGAGCCGGCAGCGGGTTGGCGACGGGTGTCAATCGGCTGCTGGGAACTCCCCAGCCGTAGTTGTAAACGGCACCCACATTGGGAGCGAGTGGAACGGACACATTCACACCGTAACCCTGGGCGGCATACATGGCCCCATCACGCTGATCGACGTAACCGGGGTTAATCGGATAGCCAATGGTGTAGCATCCGAAGGGGGGCAGATTGCCGGGCCGGAAGTATCCGAATCGGTTTTGGGCTTTGCTCTTCTTACCGTTATGGTAGGGGCAATTCCCGTTTTTGCAGTGGGGACAATTTGGGTTGTAGTCCGCATGCTGATGATGATAGGGACAATTCCCCTTCTTGCAGTGTTCGCAATTCTGATGAAAGCCCTGATGTTGGCATCGGGGGCAGTCGCCGCGATAACGGTGCAGCGTGAACATGTCATCAAAGAGCCCGCGAAAATCACAAAAATTGTGAAAGTGAAAGCGTCCATTGCAATTGTCGCATTGGTCGCATTCTCCGGCAGGATCGGTTTCGCAGCCGAGTTCTTTCTGGACGGCGTGAGACTGCAATTTCATTTGCGTGCCCACCGTATCCTGGTCGCTGATTCTCACAACACCTGCGGTCGGTTCTTGAGCTCCCGCGATTGTTGCGGAGAACGCAACCACGACGATCATCAGTCCGGCCAGTCGAGTCAAAAGTTTCATGGCGTTCACCAATCCCTTTACTGTCTTTACTTTGGGTTGATCCGAAACCATTACGGACAGAAGCCTCATTGGCCTCTCGTCCCGGCATTGGTTGTTTTCACCTCTTGAAACCGTTAAAGCCCGAGAGGATTCCGTGTTTTGGTTTGTACTTCACATCGACCTTGGTTCCGGTCAGATGCCAGACATCGTTACTGCGAACTCCCCAGGGAGTCACAATCCAGCCACCTTTAACGACGTAGTAAAAAGGTGGGTACATGGCTTGGTAACGATGCTTGTAGAGCATCTCGTGAGGATAAAAAGCCTGGTTCGTATGCATCGTGCCCCCCACTTGGTGAGGAACGTTGGGAATCGGAGAGGGATAGAGCGCGGCACCCGTTTGCGGATACGCATTAATCATTTGTCCGGGAGCAGGTTGCAGTGACGGCGGTGTCGCGGCTCCCTGCTGTTGAGACGCTCTCATCGCTCCGTAATTCATGGTGTGTGTTGGGAGTAAATTCGGCTGCACGCCACCCATCGGCTGAATGCCGTATTGATGCCCTGCCGGCGTGACCTGAGGCAGTTGGGCTTCAGCGCCGTTCAGTAAAAATGCAGTCAGCCAAACGGCCACTACAGTTTGAATAATCAGTGAGCGGGACATTCTGCTCCCTCCTTGGGTTGTCGATGTCTCATTCTTCGTCGGGCGAGGTTACTTACGCCGATTCCTCCGACGTGGACTCCCAACGATGGGAATAGTCATAATTCAGTTTCGGCACAGATGATTCCGTTCGATGAGGTCTGATTCCCGAATGGAGACGAGCGGAAATCAAAACGAGAAATGTAATCGGTCAAAACGTTATAACCCGCAATCCTTGTCACAATGCCGCAAAACTAGCTAACATGCATTCATCGCCGCATCAACATCACCCGCACACCTCCTACCGAGGGCGTATCACACTGATATTCCAGTAAATTCCGCCCTTGATCCCGATGCCACTTCCGGAGAAACTGTGTCGCCGGACTGGTGAGGCGCTGTCAAGCTGGGTAGTCTTGAGCGACTCTTTTCATTGAAGGAATTATGCGAATTTTCAGGTTCTGTGGATGACCTCCCAGAACTGCACTGTCAGGAAGACGGAGTAACCATTGGCCCCCAGGAAATCTGCCGACAAAACGTCTGAAGATTCGGATCGAATCCAGTACGTTCCGCTCAGTTCGGAAACCAGACGTCGCTATCTCAACTACGCACTCTCGGTCATCACCTCGCGAGCGCTTCCCGATGTGCGCGACGGCCTGAAACCGGTCCAGCGACGCATTCTCTATGTGATGTATCACGATCTGCGTCTGATGGCGGACGCGAAGACCCGAAAGTGCTCGAAAATCTGTGGTGACACCACGGGGAATTACCATCCGCACGGACAATCCTCCGTCTACGATACGCTCGTCAGGATGGCCCAGGACTTCAGCCTCCGCTATCCACTCGTTTTCGGTCAGGGGAATTTCGGTTCCGTGATCGGACTTTCCCCCGCCGCCGAACGATATACCGAAGCCCGACTCGCCGCGGTCTCCGAAGAATTGATGTCGGAATTGCGCTATCAGACCGTCGATATGAGGCCCAATTACGACGCGACTCGCGAAGAGCCGATTGTCCTCCCCGCGCGCTTCCCCAACCTCCTCGTCAATGGTTCCCAAGGGATTGCGGTCGGAATGGCGACCAACATCCCTCCCCACAACCTTACGGAAGTGATGAAAGCGGCGATCCACCTGATCGATTCCGATAACGCGACCGTCGCTCAATTAATGAAGTACATCAAAGGGCCGGACTTCCCATTAGGCGGGCGCATCGTCACCGACCGAAAGGAGATTCGCAAAGCGTACCAGGAAGGGCGAGGAACGGTTAAAGTTCGGGGGACCTGGAACTTCGACAAAAAAGGACGCAAAACCCTCGAAAATCGGATCGTCGTCGATTCCGTCCCTTACGGCATCGAAACGGGACCGCTCATCGCTTCGATCGGTGAAATTGTTGCGTCTCGAAAGATCCCGCAACTGACCGACGTCGCGGATGAATCCGACGAACAGCACGGATTGAGAATTGTGCTGGATATCAAATCCGGACAGGATGCGGAAGCCGTGATGGCTTATCTCTACAAGCACACCACGCTGGAACAGAATTTCGCGATGAATCTGACCGCGTTGGTTCCCGACGAACAGGGGATGCCGATCCCGGCTCGGTTGAGTCTGGTCGAGATGCTGCAACATTTTCTCGACTTCCGGTTGATCACGGTTCGTCGCCGCTTTGAGTATCAACTGGAACAACTCCGCAAAAGAATCCACATCCTCGAAGGATTCGGGATCATCTTCGACGGCCTCGACAAAGCCCTCAAGATCATCCGCAATAGCCAGGGAAAACAGGATGCTGCCGAGAAGTTGATGCAGGAGTTTCCACTCGATGAAATCCAGACCTACGCGATTCTCGAAATTCAACTGTATCGCATCTCGCAGTTGGAAATCGAACGCATCATGGGAGAGCTGGAGGAAAAACGGGCGGAAGCGGACCGGATCGAAAAGATTCTGAAATCCGAAGCGCGGATGTGGAAAGTCGTGAAGTCGGAACTGAAAGAAGTTGCGGAAAAGTTTCCCGAAAAACGACGTACCGAAATCGGCAACTCCGAAGAGATTCAGGAATTCGATCCCCAGGCCTACATCGTTCGCGAAAATACCAATGTCGTGATCACCACGGATGGATGGGTCAAACGAGTGGGCAGACTCGCCTCCGTCGAAGGAACGCGAGTACGCGAAGGAGATGCGGTTCTGGACGTCATTCCGGGCAGTACGCTCGATACCGCGGTCTTTCTTTCTTCTGCGGGTGTCGCTTACACGATGACGATGGCGGATATTCCGGCCTCCTCCGGATACGGCGATCCGCTCTCCAAGTACGTGAAGCTGGGAGATGGTGAGAAGATTGTCGGCATGATCACCACCGATAATCGATTTACGCCGGAAGATACTCCGGAAAACGATCCGATGCCCGAACCTTACATCATGATCGTCACCGCTCGGGGCCAGATTTCGGCCATTTCCCTCTCACAATACCGTCCCCCTTCCACGAAAGCCGGTCGGAAATACGCCCGTTTGCGGAAAGGGGACCACATTGTCTTCGCCAAATTAATCACCGACCAGGAATCGATTTTTCTCGCCACCAAACAGGCACGCGTCATCCACTTTGAGCTGTCCGAAGTCCCCGTCCTCAGCAATCCGGGGATCGGCGTTAAGGGAATCAAGCTCGAAAAAGATGACGAAGTTCTGGGAGCGGCGATGATGGCCCGTCCCAGCGACTCCCTCAAAATCCTCAACTCCAACGATACGGTCATCACCATCGGACAGCAGAAATACAACATCACCTCGCGCGGCGGTAAAGGGGTCAAGACCAGCCAGCGAAACACGTTTGTGGAAATTCAACGACCTGAGATCGAACTGGTCGATTGGAACGAACTGGAAGCAGAATAACCTTCGGATCACTTCTCGCTCGAAACGGATCATTCATGGCGACAGCGGCGAAAAATGGCAACGGAAAATACAGTGCGGACGATATCGAGGTCCTGGAAGGCCTCGAAGCGGTACGTCGTCGTCCGTCGATGTATATCGGAGGCGTCGATAATCGCGGACTCCATCACCTACTCTGGGAAATCATTGACAACTCGGTCGACGAATATCTGGCGAGTGAAGCCGACCGACTCACCGTCACGCTCCATAAGGATAGCGCCTCAGCCACCGTCAGCGACAACGGTCGCGGCATCCCCGTCGATAAGCACAAAAAGCTGAAAAAGTCCGCTTTGGAAGTGATCCTGACGACGCTGCACGCCGGCGGGAAATTTTCCGATAAGAATTACGCCCGCAGCGGCGGGCTCCACGGCGTCGGTTCGTCCGTTGTGAATGCGCTCTCGGAAGAGATGGTGGCCACCATCCATCGCGACGGCCACGAATGGGTCCAACGCTACAAACGGGGTCGCCCGACGACGCCGGTCAAAAAAGTGAAAAAGTTTCGTGGGCACGGGACCTCGATCTATTTTCGCCCTGACGACTCGATCTTTCGAAAGACGATCTTCAACGCCGAGACCATCAAGCAGCATCTCGAGGATATTTCCTACATCCACGGAGGATTGAAAATCCTCTTCGAGGACGAAGCGAAAGGGGAAAAGGTCGAATTCCACCACCCGGAAGGAATCACCGGCTATCTCCAAAAGCTGACCACAGAGAGCGATAAAAAAGTCGTTCACGAACAGATCTTCTCCGCCGAGAAGGAAGAGGGAAATACCAAGGTGGAAGTCGTCCTGCATTGGACCGAATCGACCGACGAACAGATACGAAGTTACGTGAACGGCATTCGCACGCATGGAGGAGGCACCCACGAGAACGGCTTCAAAGCCGGCATCACGAAAGCCGTCCGCAACTACATGGACGTGCATAACATCAAACAAAAAGGTCTCAATATCACGGCGGACGACATCCGGGAAGGATGTATGGCGATCGCTTCGATCTTTTTATCCGACCCGATGTTTCAAGGACAAACGAAAGAAAAACTCAATAATCCGGAAATGACCGGCTGGGTGGAAGGGCTGGTTCGTCCGGCGCTCGAAACCTGGCTCAATAACAATCCCTCGATCGCCGATGCAGTCATCGGTCGCATCGTCCTCGCCGCCCGCGCTCGACTGGCAAGCCGCGAGGCCTCAAGCGGCGTGCGTCGGAAGTCGCCTTCCAAGCGAACGAGTCTTCCGGGGAAACTCCTCGACTGCCGCTCGACGAAACCCGAGGAATCCGAACTGTTCATCGTAGAAGGAGATTCCGCCGGCGGAACCGCCGCAATGGGGAGAGACAGCCGGACTCAGGCCGTATTGCCTCTGCGGGGAAAAATCCTGAATACCGAAACCCTCGCCGCGTCGAAGGCCCTCAAGAATCAGGAAGTCAAAGATCTGGTCGAAACGTTGGGGACCGGACTCGGAGAACATTTCGACATTCACAAACTCCGTTACGGCAAAGTGATCCTGTTGATGGATGCCGATAGCGACGGCTTTCACATCAGCACCCTGTTGCTGACGTTCTTTTTCCGTCACATGCCGGAACTGATTCGTTCGGGCAAACTCTATCTGGCGCAGCCTCCCCTGTATCGAATTCTGGTCGGGAAAGAGACGATCTACGCCCAGGACGACGCCGAGAAAGAGGAAATCCTGAACAGCCTCCCGGAAAACCGGAAAACCGAGGTGATTCGCTTCAAGGGCCTGGGCGAGATGTCGGCCAAGCAACTCAAGGAAACCACACTCGACCCCAACGAACGCATCCTGCTCAAAGTTGATATCGACAGTCAACTGGAAGCGGACGCCACCTTTTCTCAGCTACTCGGGAAGGACGCCTCCGAACGCTACAAAGTGATCATGGAGGAAGCCAGCTTCGTCGATCTGGAAGAAATCGATCTGTAGCAATGAGTGTCGGCGATTGGGGGCGAGATAGGATTCGGAATCATCGCTGTCACCTCCTTGCCTTGTTTGAAAGAAATTCCGTTGTCTGAAGGCTAAACCCCGAGGGTTTCCAAGATGACAATTTTGCGAGTTGTCATCTTGTCAAGTTGTCATCTTCGAACGAAACCCGATGGTTTTGCCCGGTTTTGACTC
>JABURQ010000196.1 GCA_014762625.1 Planctomycetaceae bacterium
TCTCGATAGACGCTGGCTTCCGAGAAGAAGTCGTTCAGACACTCCACCCGCTTCTTATTGTCTCCACCCGGCCAATTGATGCGCAAGGCGGCTTCGAGATCGATGGTCATTTGAGGAGTCGTCCATCCGCTCAACTTAATGAGCGATGCCTGCCCGCTGATCAACCCCGACTTCGGCTGGGCCAGGATGGTGGTGATCCCTCCCGCACGCGAAACGGGAATCAGGGCGGAATCTGGATTGATCGCAACCCCGGCCCTGAGGTCGGCTTGCAGTTCCCCCGACTCGGAATAGTCGGACGTCTCCCCGACAGCACTGATTTCGGTCAGTCCCAAAGTCGTTCCCGCGTCGATCAAGCCGGGGTAAATGTGCATCCCTTCCAGATCGATCACTTTCGCATCCGCCTGCTGATAATTCAGCTCGGCTCCCATTTCGGAGATTTTGCCGTCTTCGATAATCAACGTCCCTGTCGAGATATCAGGACCATTGACTGGATGAATGTGAGCGTTCAACAACACATATTTCCCAGATTCGCTGGGAGCGAGATCGAGTGGGGCGGGGCGTTCTTCCGCCGAGAGAATTTTGATTGGTTCGGGAGCTTCGCGAGTTTCTTCAGCCTCCGGCAGCAAAGCAGTCGCCGCTTTCGAGCGATCGAAGTAGATATCACCTTCAATGATTGTCATCTCACACATGGCAAACGCATTGAAGGGATGAGCGTTGAAGATCGCGAGGTCGCCATCCTTCCCCACTTCCAGCGTACCAATTCGATCGTCGAGTCCAAGTTCGCGAGACGAATTGCGAGTCACCGCCTGCAACGCCGCCTGCTCGGGCATGTTCCCGTAACGAATCGTTTTTGCGGCTTCTTTCGTCATATGCCGAATGAGTTCCGCGTCATCACTTTTGATCACAGCGTTAATCCCCGCTTCCTGCAACAAAGCCGCATTGTGAGGAATGGCATCATACGCTTCGACCTTATACGCCCACCAATCGGCGAAAGTGCTGCAACTGGCGCCGTGTCCCCTAATCTCGGGGGCAATTTTGTAGCCTTCCAGAACGTGCTGGAGAGACCAGACTCGAATCCCCAAATCGGAAGCGACTCGCATCAGCATCAGGATCTCATCCGCCCGATAGCAATGACTGTGAATGAATTTTTCGTGATTGACGATGTCGGCCAACGCCTCCAGTCGATAATCGCGTCGGGGCGGCAGCAGGCGTTCCGGATGCTCGGACTCCTTGCTGGTTTTCTCGAATTGCTGCCAGCGCCGGCGATAGTCGATCGCCTCCAGAAACGCTCGTTCGAGCGTCGCCTCCACACCGAGTCGCGTGTTCGGGAATCGTGACTCGTTGCGTTTCACATTCTCTCCCAACGCAAACTTCACTCCTTGCGGATTATCGTGCAGAAGATGCTCTTCGGCACTCTTTCCAAACTTCAGTTTCACAACCGCGTCCTGCCCGCCGATCACATTCGCCGAACCATGCAACAGACGAGCGGTCGTCAACCCACCGGCCAAAGCCCGATATTCGGAGAGGTCATCGGTACGGACCACATCTTCGACACTCACCTCTGGGACGATCGACATTGTGTACTCATTGACTCCCCCCGAAATCATGATATGACTGTGAGTATCGATCAGGCCGGGGATCACGTACTTGCCGGTCCCATCGATCACAGTCATCCCCTCATCCGCGCTGAGATTTTTCCCAATCGCGGCGATCTTTCCTTGTCGGATCAGAATGGAGGAGTCTGTCAGAACTTCTCCCGTACCGGTCATAATCGTGGCATGCGTCACCAACAGGTTCCCGCCGTTATCCTGTTGGACGTTGATACGGTCGGCGTGCGTTTCAGTCGGAAATCCCCCTTTGGCGATTGTGTCTTCGGCGGGAATTTCAACGGACAACTGAACCGGATTGTTCTCCGCCTGTAGCGGTTCCACCGGTTTCCGCTTAGCCGTCCATTCGCTCGGTTTTCCGAACGGTGGAGTGAGCGTTCCCGACATTTCATTCTCGTTGAGCGTTCCGGAGAATTTCAGAATCAGTTCCCGAGCCCCGGCTCCGATGACAACATCCCAGGTCACCTTCTCACCGTCAACTTTTCCATTATCGAGTCGCCCATCTCCCTGCTCGCTGCGGAAAAGCCCTGTCAACTTCTTGCCATCTTGCGAAAACTCTATGTTTGCGGTGGTATCGGCATCATTAGTTTGCAGCAGGAAATTCCACGTTCCAACAATCTGAAGGGCAGGCTGAGCCTCGTCCTCCGACGGCGATTTTACCGGCTTTAAATCGGCATCGATCACTTGCTCCCGACCATCAATAAAGACGCGCGACACCTTGGTCTCGTCGTCGAACAGCGGGCCGTTCGTGATGACTAAATGTGCCAGGTGACCTGGTTTCACACGCCCCACACGTTTCAAAGAAAGAAACTCCGCAGGAGTGGTCGTTAGCGCGGCTAAGGCCTCATCCGTCGAAAGCCCGTGCTTGATAGCAATTCGCATCGCCGGTAACAACTTCGCATGATCGTCCAGTTCCGCGGAACCCACCGCCCACGGAATTCCGGCTTCCTTCAACTGGGACATCAGACCGACTCGCTGTTCCCAGTGATCGAGTTTCTCTTGTTGAGCAGCGAGCGGATCTTTACGCTCCGCTTTGAATTCTTCCGGTTGTGGTTCCGTTTCAATCTTGGGCTCCTCTCCATAATCGAGAGAGAGAATCAACCGTGCTTCGGCTGCTTTCAACGCATCAAGCGTTTTCCAGGCTTCCTCAACACCCATCAGGAGCGGGGAGGAGGAAAATTCGTGTGTCCGGTGAAACGCCAACGTACGATGAATGTCATCTCGAGAGTCGGCCTGCCACAACGCCGGTAATTCACCCCGATCAACACGATTCAATAACTCCCAGGTCAAATCATCAGCGGGACGTGAGACCTGCTGGCCTTCAGCAAACAGTTTCTGATGCAAGGCGTACCGCCGAGCATCACTTAACGCCTGGCGGAGATGAGCGGTCGCCCCCATCAGGGTGGCCGGATAAGTCCTCCCTCCCGGAGCAAACAATCGGAAGGTCAGACCAGCGGAATCTTTCAACAGAACTTCCCGGACAGGGGCCTCGCGTAAGGTGATGACGGTCGATTGCCCACTGCTCACCTGCCCCTCGGGTACGACATGCGCGATCGTGAATCCTTGCGAGGTTAACTTCTTTAGTCGATCCGCTTTTCTTTCGAGTGAGTCTTTCGCTACGAATCCAAGCGATAATTGATGTCGGTGATCTTCACGGGTTGCCGCCAGTGCATAACGGTTGAGTTCCGCTTTTCTTTCTTCCGGCTTGGGAAACGTGATTTCCTTGGGGAGCAGAGACCGACAGCGCGCATCGATCAGACCGGCGTACAAATAGAATCCCGAGATGTCCAAGGTTTTGACACCAGGGGGGGCAGGAAGATCAGCCCCCACCTGCTTGATCACGTCATCTTCTATCAACACATCCGCCACAATCGGCGACGCTCCTGGCTCCGCAATCACCGTTCCCCCTGTTAATAACCAGCCCGAAGGCGCAAATCCCGAAGAAACCGATTGCGCGAGGGCCAAAGTCGGCATCCACAAAGCGACTCCCAGAACGATCAGGAAGAAATTTAAGCGGGAAGAAGAAAGCTCAGTAGAGTGCTTCAACATAACAAGTTCCATCAATCATTAAGTCCACTCAATCGCCCACAAGCTGTTACCACTCGCGGATGAACGAATAATCCTTCGCGCGTGAAGGATCGTCCTATTGTGCTGAAATCTGGTAGTTTATAACAACTGGGGAAGCCCGATTTCGGGGAAGAAGCAAAAAATTACGCGACTTGAGGGCCTCCTGTAGGGATTGACAATCTTCTGGAAAAGATGTGATTAGAATTGACAACGATTCCCGAAGAGATATGATGGGAGTAACTTAGGTCCTCTTGACTTGGGTCATGTCACTCACACAGGAGTGATCTCTCGTTGTCCCAATCATCGAGAAGCCAAGGCTGGCGAAGTTTCGCTCGGCCAAGTTGCTTGAAATCCGGTAAGGTAAGCGTTAGCCGGTACTTCAATTTCCACTCAGGCAAGAGTCTTTCAGGCAGGAATTCCTGAATTCGCCGGGTGACAATTGGTTCACGGAGATCGTGGATTTCTCTCAAGCAGCCAGACATAGTGACGACTGATTGCGATCAGCCGTACAGATGGAAGTCGAACACTCTGCAATTACCTTGCTGAGACTGAATAGTCTTCCAAGCGTGCTCGCCTCACCGAACTTGAGGTGCGCATCCCACCGGCATCGGACGTGTCGGGCCGAACGTGTGTTCGGTGCAATCTCCATCCGGAAGTGATCCTGGATGATTCGATCATCACTTCATGTATTCTTAATGAACAGGTTAGACGTCTCGGTGACAAACGCGACGGTTCAAGGCCGCAATGCGGTGACTGTTGTCTCCAGATCAGGGAGTTTGATGTGCACCATCACCTCCCAACAGACGTCCTCTCTCCCAACCTTACTCGCTGGAACCATTCATGGCCGATTCTAAAACTGAAGCTTCGACGGAAACCCAAAAACCGAAACGCAAGCGGTCTTCCAAAAAGAAAACCACGACGAAAAAAGACGTCGAGAACAAAGACATCGACATCATCTTCGATGAAGGGGATGATGCAAGCGAAGCGAAACCGAAGCGTAAACGCGCTGCCAAAAAGAAATCCGAACCGAAGCCTATCGCCAAAGAAGACTCAAACGATCAACCGTCAAACTCTTCCAGCGATTCTTCCGAATCAGATTCCGAGAAAAATATGAGTTCCGAGAACAATTCTTCCAACGATGACTCAAACGACCGTCAGGACAACAACCGCGGACGTCGCAATCGCGGACGTCGTCGTCGAGGCGGCACCCAGAATCGCGGTGGAAACAACCGCGGTCGAAACCGCAATAACAATCGCGGTAAGGGTCGCCAACGTCGAGCCAACGTCGAACCAAGCGATACGGAAATCATAGGCCCCTACGAAGGTGTTCTCGAAATGCACCCCAAAGGGTACGGCTTCCTGCGTGATGCGTCTGCAAACTACGGTGCTCAGGAAAGTGATCCGTTTGTTTCCAGCTCGCTGATTGAAAAATATGGACTCCGTGAAGGAGTCAAAATCAACGGAGAGGTAGGCCCCGGCAGTCGCGGACAAGGTCCTCGCCTGAAAACCGTCGAAAAAATCGACGACCGCACGCCGGAAGAGTACGAACAAATCAAGTCCTTTGATGAGTTGACCGCCATCAGCCCCAACGAGCAGGTCAAGCTCGAAACCGGCCCCAAGCCGATCACCACGCGAGTCATCGACCTGCTCACGCCAATCGGGAAAGGGCAACGTGCCTTGATCGTCGCTCCGCCGCGAACCGGTAAAACCATGCTGTTGCAGGATATGGCACACGCCATCAGCATCAATCATCCGGAAATCCACCTGATGGTGTTGTTGATCGACGAACGACCGGAAGAAGTGACCGAAATGCGTCGTAACGTCAAAGGGGAAGTCATCGCATCCTCGATGGACCGCGATGTCGAAAGCCACGTTCGGATCAGTCAGCTAATCTTCGAGCGAGGGAAGAGACTTGCCGAGTCCGGTAAAGACGTTCTTATCCTGCTCGACTCGATCACACGAACAGCGCGTGCGTTCAACAAATGGGTCGGTAACTCCGGACGAACCCAAACCGGCGGTCTCGATATTCGTGCCCTCGACATTCCGAAGAAGCTCTTCGGAACGGCTCGTCGCTTCGAAGAAGGCGGCTCGCTCACGGTCGTGGGAACGGCACTCATCGACACCGGCAGTCGCGCCGACGACGCGATTTTCCAGGAATTCAAAGGGACCGGTAACATGGAACTGGTCCTGAACCGGGATCTCGCCGATCGTCGTATCTGGCCCGCCATCGACATCAGCCTGTCGGGTACGCGGCGTGAAGAACTGATCCTTTCGCCGGAAACTCTCGAAGGAGCGACTATGCTGCGGCGTTCGCTGGTCTCGATGAGTCCCGTCGAAGCGATGGAGCAACTGACCAAAATTCTCCAGAAATACCCGAACAACACGGAGTTTCTGGAACGGGTCAAAGCGATTCTGTAACGCGTTTTCCACACACAAAACGCTGAAAGCCGGAGAGGACGAATCGTTCTCCCCGGCTTTTTTGTTGGTGTTGTGGTGTGTTTAACTGTCAGATTTTTCTTCAAAGCGAGCGTAAATTTCCTGAGGGGCGGTTTCGAAGTATCGGAGCAAAGCAGGGCACAACCAGCCTTCCACTTGATGAGCCTCTGATCGATACCAGTTCCCGCCTTCACCTTCCCGAACCCAGTCGAATTTGACATCGTAGCGTGGAAATTCACCGCTGCTGAAAATCAGACGAAACCCCCGGTCGGCATTCTGAATGCCTTTTTCTTCCAGAATCACGTCGATCATCGTGTCAGCCCCTTCGACGAACGGCTCTTTGACGAGATCGACCGCCTCATCGTCGAAAACCCAGAGTCCTTCGAATTTGTACGGGTAAATTACATTGATAGCGTTTGGCATGGCGAATCTGAATTCGGTCTTACGGGAATTGCTCTGATGAGTGATGGACTATTCTGGTTAAAAAACGTTCGCGAGTCAGGGAAGTCGTCTCAATAATTCATCCAGGACTACGATTCCGCCGAACAGCAACAGGAACACCAGCACCATTAACACCAGTGGCCCAAAAAACAATAGGGAGCTGGCCAGCAATTTTTCCATCAGGTTGGGGGAACGCGGGAGCAACAACGAATCATACTCGACGACCACAGAGTCAGCGGCAAGGTCGTGGAGAGTTCTCTGGTCGTGACGCCAAATCGCCATCATTGCAGAAACCCAGATCAGTGGAGGAGCTAGGCAGAGCAGCTTCACCAGACAACGAACCAGCAACTGACTCAAGACTTGGGGCGACTGCGGCAACGCCACACGTAAACCCATCCATTGCTTGCCCAGTGTGCCGCCGAATCGATAATTCATTCCTGCGAAATAAGCAAAGACGAGTACCAGATTCGGCACACCGATCCAGATTTGATCGGCAATGCCAACAGCATTCTCGAACACTGCCAGAATCCCGATCGGCACCAGATCGATCAAAAAGGCGATTCCTCGACGCCACATAGGCTGATCCTCAACAGAGATTCATTGACAGACGTCATTTTGGGACATGCCGGGGACGCCGTCAAATTCTCGATCCAGCCGCTGTTGAATCATCTTCCCAAAAGATCGATTCACGATCCAATTGACCAATCCAAGGCAGATCGCAAAGAGGATGGCTGCTTGATCACTTCACCAGTCCCCGCGCTCGCCAGATCGACTTCAGGACCTCATCCACATACTGCTCGTCGGCGAACGGACTGAGCAGATACGACTTCAACGCGACCACCGGTTCGCCGTATTCGGTTTCGCGATAACAGTCGGTCATGGAAATCACCACGCCCTTGCCGGTGAGAGCTTCGGACTGAATCTGCTCGAAGATGCGGCGATTGTACTGGTTATACTCCAGGAGTTTGTCCTTGAAGGCAGCCTCTTTCAGTTCGCGATCGTGAACTTCAAAGGTATCGACACCGTCGGGATAGACGCGAAACAAAGTGACCGGCCCGAAGTTCTCCTCATTCAACACGGTCGTCGCGGAATGACCTTTCAGGTGATCGCGAAGAGATTCCGCCAACGTCACCACATGTCCCAGCAACGAGCGCAGACCGTTCTTACCGAGGAGCTGAAGACTGGCGAGCGCCGACATCGGCCCCGCCGCGCTCCGCGAGGTCTCCAATGAATAGCGACCGGGATGATACTCTCCAGACTGGAACAGATAAGGAGTCTCCTCCTGTCCGCGCGAGATGAGCCTCAAGTCGTCGGCATTCTTACAGAGAAAGAGACTCGAAATGTAAGGCGTGTAACCGATCTTATGAAAATCAATCCCGGTGGAGTCAGCTTTAGAGATATGTTTGATCCGACGGACCGTCCCCGCCAGCGCACGAACCGTGCGGTGAGGAAAACCGAGCGGATTCTCTTCAAATGAGTAATCGTGAAACACCGACCAGGCCCAACCGATGACGGCATCCGCGTGGACGTGAGGCACATAATCGAGCGCAAACTCATCGACCATTCGGTCGCGGATTTCGATCACATCCTCCAGATCATCCAGTCCGAAATGATCGGTCGTCCCCATCGTCGCTACGATGCCGGCAATTTTCTTGCCCTGTTTCAACAAGTCCCTGAGCTGCGATTCCAGCAAACAGGTCCGCATTTCGTTTTCAGGCGAGGCAGCGATTTCAACGACCTGTTCGCTCCCGATCCCCATCCACTGCGCGACGGTTTTGACAGCATAGTGAGCACGTTCGGAACAGAGAATCGACGCGGGCTCCGTCAAACCCGTTTTACCGACGTTGGGGCACGCCTTTTCGAGCCCCAGCTTCAGTCCGTAAAGTAACGTTCCCGTGCCGCCGAACGTGAACAAGCCGCCGACACGATCGGCGTCGAAACCGAGCAAGTCAGCCGTCATCGCAATCGATTCGATTTCGCTCAACACGATACGTTGTGACGATTCCTCGCTCGCCATGTTGGCGTTGTAAATGGAGGGCAACAACCCCCCGATGATGGACGGGATCGAGGGCGGGGGGATGACGTTGATTTGCGAACGCGGATGCCCCCAGATGAACATACCGTTCAAATGATCGACCAGTTTTGTGGAAACCTCTTCCACCGTCGAGGAATCTTCCGAGATCCGCTGTTGTTTCGCGGAAGAGTAATCAATTTCACCCGGCGTTCCCAACAGCGGAGCCTGTGACTTCAGATCATCAACCTGATCCAGCACACGCATGAAGGAGTAAGCAAAATAGGCATCGTGCACGCGATCGGAGACCGGTTGCGGAAAAGAATTCCGCAGTGATTCAACGATTTGATAGTAGTGATGTTCGGCCATCAATTACCCCAGATCGTAATCGATATCGACCCAGGTCCGCTTCTCGTTCGATTCCAACACCGCATCCGCAATAAACTGGGCGGACGCTCCGTGATCGAATCCGGGAATTGCATCGCGACCTTCCACAATCGCCGAGACGAATTCCCAAACCAGATCGTACCGGAAGACGGTGCTCGGTTCGCCCGCATGAGGATCGCGCGGCGATCCGGGAATCACGAGATGCTCTTCCGGGATCGGCACTTTTTCCATGCTGCCGCCATATTTCCCGACGAGGATCACATTAGGGTCGGTGAGCTGATAGACGGCGGATCCTTCGGAACCGTTGACCTCGGCCCACTCAAAGCCGATGCCGTTGTTATGATGCCCCTTCATAACGGTCGAGCCTTCCCAGACTCCCACCGCTCCGTTTTCAAATCGTCCGATGAGCGACGACCAGTCATCCACTTCAGAGGGCGGGCAGGATTGACCATCTTCGGTCACATCGCGAGGGGTAAATTGAGCAATCGCTCCACAGACCGATTTGATCGGACCGATCAAATCCTGGGCAAAATCGATCCGATGAATCGTCATATCAAACAGGTCACCGGCGCCCGCTTTGTCTTTGTATTGACGCCAACCCCAACTCGTTTCCGGCAGATCGAGGAAACGCTGCGATCGAAAATGGCGAGGCTCACCCAACTTACCGCTGTGGACCAGATCGCGCAGAAAACGCATCGACGGGGCGAACCGATAGGTGAATGCGGTCATGTGACGCAGGTCGCGATCACGGGCGGCACGATACATCTCGGCCGCGTCCGCAAAACAAAGCCCCAAAGGCTTCTCGCACATCACATGCTTACCCCCGGCGAGACACGCGAGAGTAATCTCTTTATGCGTGAAGTTGGGAGTGGCAATGATGACGGCGTCGATCTCTTTATCGTCAGCGATGACTTGTACGTCGGTTGTTGTTTTAACCGGCCCCCAGTCTTTCTCACGTTGCGCGAGTAAAGCTTCATTCGGGTCGCAGACCGCAACAAGCTCCGCGCGGGGATCGACATTGATGCCGGGGACATGATGAAAATCGGAAACCGCGCCAGCTCCGATAATAGCAATGCGGACTTTGTCACTCATGATGTGGAATCTCAGTAGGAACAGGTGGGAAGCTTCTCATCGAAAAGCTGATGATAACTTGCCTTGACGGCAAATCCAATCCGCTCAGCCCTCTGACTGTAATTGCTCGACCAGATCCCAGGCTTCGTCGCTCGTGCTGATTTTTTCGTCGAGCTGAGCTTCCCGCACAGCGTCCAGTAAGATTTTAAATTCCTTACCGGGTTTCATCCCAGCTTTAATGAAATCATCGCCTGTCAGCAATGGTTCGGGCTCCAGGACCTCCGGGGGAGTGCGTTCGAGATAATGATCGCAGAACTCATACGCCTGCATCGATCCTTGCTCGACAAGTTCGCGAGCGCGCGTATATTCCAGCAAATCGTCTCGATACTTGTGAGAAAGCAAACGCTTCAAGCGGTGGAGCGGAAGTTGGTCGGGAGACTTCAGGTCATCCCGATGCTCCAATAACCACACGATACGTTCTCGCTGATCGTTAGAGAGCCTGAGACGTCGTGCCAACTCGTGGGCAGCGGCGTTCGACAAGTTGTGTCCCAGACTGGAAAGCACCAGCTCCGCAGACGGAGATTCCAACTGCTGCAACAAACTAAACAGCAAACGATGTTCTGCGGCCCCTTCCGCAGGCAGCTCGAGTTCGGGCAGAATGACGGGCCATAATCCCAACTCGACACACATCTCAACCGCCTGGCGACGATTGTCGTGAGCCAGCATCTTCAACAGTTCCTGGGTGATGCGTTCGATACTGACGACGGTGAGTTCCGAAACGTGCTTACGAACGGCGGCCGCGGTGGCAGGATCCATCTCAAATCCAAATCGTGCCGCGAATCGCACCGCGCGGAGCATGCGAAGTTTGTCTTCGGCGAAACGATCCTCGGGCTTGCCGATACAACGCAGGATTCGATCCTGGAGATCCCGTTCACCTCCCACGTAATCGTGAATCGTTTCGGTCAGCGGATCGAAGAACATGCCGTTGATCGTGAAGTCCCGTCGATGAGCATCTTCCTCCGGCGTGCAATATTCGACAGACTCCGGGCGGCGACCGTCAACGTATTCACCCTCCCGCCGAAACGTCGCCACCTCGATCGGTTCCACATCCTCGGGACCGAGAACCAGGATCACTCCAAAACTCTCACCGACCGGTACGGTCCTCTTGCCTCCGAAGACGGATCGAACTTCCTCTGGAGTGGCGGTCGTCGCCACATCGTAATCGGACGGTTCGTGATCGAGAACCAGATCGCGCACGCAACCTCCCGCCCACAAGGCCTGAAAACCCGCGTCGCGCAGTTGTTGGACGACTTCGACAGCGAAGTCTCGGGAAACATGACGTTCCTGAGTCATTTTGAATGGTTCTTAATGAAATCAATCAACGGTTGCGGGTCATCCAGGCCGTGTTTATGCCCCACTCCCGGCTTAATCACAACTTGGAGAGGAGCCTCCGTCTTTTTCCAGGCTTCGACGATGGGCATGACGTTCTCCTCCATCGGTACGACATCGTCGGCATCCCCCGTCACGACAAACAACGGCAACTCTGTGTTCGCCAGTTCCTCAGCCTGATCGAGTGGATTTCCCTTCCACTTGAGTGCCTGCTCATCGTTCTCAAATTCGTAGGCCGTCAGCATTCGTTTCCAGGTCGGCTCATGACCTTTGCCCCGACCACGTCCCCCCGGCCAACTTTTGATGTCGCACACAGGCGCGTCGACGTAGAGACAACTGACTTTCGCCGGATTCTGAACCGTCCAATTGAACACAATCAATCCGCCGCGACTCATCCCTTCCAACACAGGCTTGGAATTCAATTCGTAATCTGTCGTGAGTGTCTGATAACATTGGTTCCAGTGTCTGACCGCCTGAGGGGAGCCAAACAGATTCGCCACATCGCAATAGACCAGATGGTAACCCGATTTGAGTAAGGCGATATCCAGTTCCGGTCGGTGACCGAAAAAACGAGCCCGCCAAATCCAGGGACGTCCCTCTGCAGAGACTTTGGGGGTCACGACGATGGCCGATCGATCGTGCAGAGAGAAATCGTAGCGTTCAAACCCGTTCCACTCTTTTGCTGACCCCGGCCAATCTTTGGCATCAACCGTCGTCAAAGACGCAACGACCAGAAACAGGAAGAGGAGTCCGCTCTTCATCGGCAACTCGCGCAAACGCATCATTTCTCCCACTTAAACGGTTTCGGGCAACGAAAGGGGCTTCAATTATGACTGATTCGATAATCTGATGAAATTGCCGAAAGGTTCATCAGATCGGGATTTACGAAGAAATCGACCCTCAAGATGAAAATCTCCCCGAAAATCGATGATCTAATTTGAAGTAACTTCGTTATGATGAACGAGATGCCAGGGAAAGAAATCTCAATGGGGCATATCTGTCCTCGCTCTTTCCAATTTCACGGACTCATTTCCTGATCTTTTCACAGACAATCTGACAGGGAGATGCTCATGTCGATCAAACCATTTTCTGAAATTCGAAACTGGTCATCGTTTCAATGGTCGTTGGCCGTGTTGATCGGCATCTTTTTGACGTGGGGATCGTCGCAACTCGTCAATGCCTGGAATCAGCCCAATGCAGATACCCTCGCAATGGGGAGAGAACTGTTCGAGCATGAATGGACCCAAAACGATTCTCTTTCCGCCGATGGTGATGGGCTAGGCCCCGTGTTTAATGCCAAGTCGTGTGTGGAATGTCACTTCCAGGGAGCAATCGGAGGCGGAGGACCGAACGATAAAAACGTGACGTCGTTTACAGCTCTCTCCAATCCCCAGCAATCGACTGCTGAACTTATCAGCGGCGTCGTTCATGCGGATGCTCTGGAATCCTATCAACTCGAGACCGCCGAAAAACTTCGACTGGAGTTTCCCATCATCAAAGGAGTTGTCAGAAACGAAGGCCATTGCACCTATCGGGAGCCTGACATTGATCCTCTAATTGTGGAAACGATTAATACTCCCGCCCTGTTCGGGATGGGAGAGATCGATCGCATCTCCGGATTAAAGATCAAGAATGCCCGGCGCTGGAAACTCCTTTCAAACGTTGGTCAGGAATTGCAGGGAAAATTCGATAGCATCCCGGCAGGTCGTCCCCGCATCCTCCCCGACGGTCGAGTCGGCAAATTCGGTTGGAAGGCTCAGTTCGCCACATTAGAGGAATTCGTGGCGGCGGCCTGTGCTGTGGAGATTGGACTCACCAACCCGATGCGAGCTCAGGATCTTCCCCACACACATCAACCGGATCCGGAAGCCGGACTCGATCTCGACAAGCGACAATTCAAAGCACTCGTTCATTTCTGCTCCTCCCTCCCGGTTCCTGAGGAAGTGTCGGGGAACACGCCCGAGCATCAACACAACATCGATCAGGGAAAACAACTTTTCTCGTCTATCGGTTGTGCGGAATGCCATACCCCCGAAGTGGATGGAGTCGTGGGAGTTTATAGCGATTTCCTTCTCTATTCACTGGAAGGAGGGGACCAGGCGATGGACTCCTATGACGATTTCCCCGAAGACTTCGAGCTTCCCAGCGCAGAACCCGACCCAAGCGAGTGGAAGACACCGCCGCTGTGGGGAGTCGCTGACTCCGCCCCCTATATGCATGACGGCTCGGCCCCGACCTTGAGCGCAGCAATCGCCGCACATAACGGGGCTGCCCGCACGGTAAAGAGCAGTTACCTTGAACTGAGTCGCCCCCAGCAAAAACAGTTGTTGGCGTTTTTGAAATCTTTGCGGGCTCCGCAATCAAACACGCAGCCGTCCGAGAAAGGAAATCCTTCCATCCTGGCTGCCAGCCACTGAGCACGCATTATTCCGTCAGCGAGCTACCTTCGGACTCGGAACCATCGAGAAACATATCATCGGGAGAGCCGGATGCTTCGCCGAGCTCTTCTACCGAGGATTCGGGGGGCTGCGGTGTCGTATCATTTTCTGAACTCTCAGATCCCGAGCATCCGCTCAGAGAGATCATCGACGAAAAGAGGAATAACAAAGCGAGATTTTTCACGAGAGGTTTCATCCGTGGTCCTTTTTCTGAGAGAAAAGTGGCACCACATACTAACAATTTTGTCGACAGGATCACAGAATCGAGACTGACTCACCGGGAATTCCCCGAATCATTCATTGAACCTCTCCCGCGACACTGCAACAATGTATAGAACCAGCCGCTGTTTTCTGTTTTTCTCGGAATCTCGGGAATAATCCCCCAGGTTTACGTCTCTTAACAACTGAGGATTGATGTCCGAATCGTCTTCGCAACCCGATATCCGCCAACTGATTGAAGAGCATTACGAGATGCTGTTTCGGTTCGCTTGGCGACTGTCCGGTTCGCAAGAGGACGCGGAAGATCTGACACAGCAAACGTTTTTGACAGCTCACCGAAAACTTCACCAACTGGAGAAACCGGAGGCCGCCAAGTCGTGGTTGTGTACGATTTTACGACGCCAATTCTTACGAACCGTGGAACAATCACCCGTCTCGCTGGAAGCGATCCCCGAGCCGGACAACACAACCTCGGAAGACGTCCTTGACACATTCGACTCGGAATCACTACAAGCGGCCTTGCAGGATTTGCCGGAAGAATTTCGGACACCGATCATTTTGTTTTACCTGGGAGAATTCAGTTACAACCAAATCGCCGAGCAGATGGAGATTCCCCTCGGCACCGTGATGAGCCGCCTCGCCCGAGGCCGCGAACACCTGAAACAAAGATTGATTGCCCGAGGCTTCATCGAGACCCCTTCCTGACACCCACCATTCATGAAACTGACCGACCTGCAAAACCTGATGGACGAACTTGCTCTGCAACAGAGTAAGAACGATGAGGTTCTGTCTGCTGATCGGGAACAGGAGATTCAGGAAGCGTTGCCAAACCATCCGGAATGGATGGAAGAAATGCGAACTCGGGATAATTTCGACCGACACCTGCGGCACGTCCTGGCCGAATCACCGTCAACCCACGACCGCAAAGCCAAACTGCTCTCACTCATCGCGGAGACTCCCGCCGCGAGCGACAGTTCATACAGTATTCCCGCTCAACCTGCTACTTCTCATCAGCGCTCGAGACGTCGAGCCCTGGGATTGATCACCGCCTCCACTCTAATGTTTGCGGTGGCCATCGGCATCATTCTCTCCTCCCTGTCTCCGGCTTTATCGGTCGCTCAGGTTCAGGATTCGCTCCCCCAGTTGTGGGATCGCTCAACGGAAGAATTGATGTCCGCGCATGAAAGCGCTTCCATTCAGGCGGATCTCCCGACCGGAGAGTGGAACCAGTCTCGCATCCGCTACGAAGAGGATTGGCAACCCGTCCGCCTCAAAACTGCCGCCGATCAGGTCGCCGCGTTCCGGAAATTTTCGTTTCGCTCTGACCGCGGAGTGACTCATCAGGGACTACTGCTCAGTTTGCCGACTTCCCGTTTCTCAGCCGAACAGCGTCCCGCAGCAACGAGCCCGTTTTCCGCCGATATCCGTTACCTCTCGCCCCCCAGCGGCTTAACGCTGGCGATCGTCTCCTGGTCGGACGCCCAAACCGACAGCGTCTACTTTCTGGCGGTTCCCGCCGAAACACGCACCCTCGACGCACTCGATGCGTTGATGTACGTCAATCCTGTCTAGCATCGTGTTATTCGGGACAATTCTGTTTTTCGGCCCGCTTGGCTGCTATGCTGAGGGTATTCTCATTTCCCCGAGAGGAGCCTTCAATGCGTCTCGCGATTTCGATCCTCATTCTTCTGTTTTCCAGCCTCGCCATCTCCGCGGCGGAAAAGCCCAACATCCTCTTCATCATCTCCGATGATCTCTCGGCGGAATCGCTTTCCTGCTACGGCAACGAACAATGTCGCACGCCTCACATTGATTCCCTGGCCCAGCGCGGCATGAAATTTACACGTGCCTATTGCCAATACCCGGTTTGCGGCCCCTCGCGTGCCGCATTGATGTCGGGAATGTACTCACAGCAGGTCGGCGTGACCGGGAACGGCAGCTCCGGCAATTTCACCAAACGGATGGGTGATCGTCCCTCAATGGCTCAACTGTTCAAACAGAACGACTGGTACACCGCACGCGTCAGCAAGATTTATCACATGCGGGTTCCCGGAGATATTACGAAAGGAGTCGATGGCCCGGATCACGCCGCCTCATGGACCGAAAGATTCAACGCCCATGCTCCGGAATGGATGAGTGAAGGAGAACACATCCATCTTACGAACGAAAAAGTTCGATTCGACAAAGACGTTCATTACGGGCTCGGATTCGGCGGAGCGTTTTATGTCGTGAAGGGAAGCGATCCGACGGGGGCCGCACAGGCTGACGTGATTGCTTCCACAAAAGCGGTTGAATTATTGGAGACACACAAAGACGAGCCGTTCTTTCTAGCGGTCGGACTGGTCCGGCCTCACGTGCCGCTCGTCGCTCCGCATCAATATTTCGATCCGTATCCCCCTTCCAAAATGAATCTCCCCCGCAAAGTTGAGGGCGACTGGAACGATATCCCGAAAGCCGGCATCTCGAAAAATTCCAAAGCGATCGGCCTCGCCGGAAAGATCGACAAACAGCAACAGGTCCTTTCGGCCTACTACGCCTCCGTCGCGTTCATGGACGATCAAGTCGGAAAGATTCTGGCGGCACTCGATCGACTCGATCTCCGCAAAAACACCATCGTCATCTTCACCGCCGATCATGGATACCATCTGGGGGAACATGACTTCTGGCAAAAGATGAGCCTCCATGAGGAATCGACCCGCATTCCGATCATCTTCTCCGTTCCCGGAAAATCTCCCGGCGTCAGCCATTCACTCGTACAACAGATCGACATCTATCCGACATTGGCCGAACTGGCCGAATTGCCGATCCCCAAACACGTGCAGGGAAAGAGTTTCGCCAGAAACCTCGATGATCCCGATCATCAAGTCCACGACGAAATTTACTGTCTGAAACAGAAATCACACCTGCTCAGAACGGACCGCTGGGCCTATCTCCAATACCAGGATGGTTCCGCGGAATTGTACGACATGAAAAACGATCCGCAGCAATTCACCAATCTGGTCGATTCACCCGATCATCAACAGACGCTGAAAGAACTGCAGAAACGATTGGCCGACAAACGACAATCGATCCAGGACAATTCGCTCCCCGCCCGATAAGGGCGGTCAGGTCATCTCCGGTTCGATTTCCGCTTTCAACTCGGGAATCTCGCGTTGCAGTCGTCCCGACTTCCGACCGTTAAACACCACTTCGGGCCATCGATTGCGAATCAGAACTTGATAAATCAACAGCGAACCGAGCATCGCCCCCAGAAACGTCGTCAGGAACTTCGTGCCGATCGAAACCCCCACGTCGTCGAGCGCTAAATGGATCGCACCGCACAAGAGATGATGAATAAAATAGACCCAGTAAGCGCTCGCCCCCATATACCGCAACCAGGGCGGCAACTCGGGATTCCAGAACAGGAACAATGTCGACAGCCCGATCGACAAACCGATCGCCACGATTGTGAGAATCGCCCCCGCTCCCCAATCAGGCGGCGTTAACGACTCGCTTAAAAACGTGCGAATCAACGGAATCGCGAACGTGATGGCAACGCCCGCCAGAAAAACCAGCCCAAAGGCAAGCTTGCGTGCAAACTCGGGCGCCCGCCTGACGCTGGAAACCAACGACACTCCCGCCGCGAAGTAGATTCCAAAATAAAAAATTCGCTTGGCAATCGGTGTGTAGCCGTGGTCGAAGTCCGCCACGATCTCGGGGTAGAACGACAGGAAGCCAATCGCCCACAGGAAAGTCACTCCCACCAGCGACAGATATTGACGTTTCCCTCCCCATGAAAACCAGCGTTCCGTCCCAGGTTTGGAACTCCCGCGAAACCTGCAGGAAAGCACCAGCAGGATCGTATAGAGCAGCAGATATTGCAGATACCAGAAATGGGCGATCCCCCACAAACGAGAATCGTAATCGTGTACATCGAATTCTAGATATTGTTTCCAGGAAATCTCCTCACGGAATACATATCCCAGGTTCCAGAGATAAAACTCGGCGATCAGGATCGGAATCCCAAAGATTAAAAACGGTTTCAGCAAACGGTCGCGACGGTTTTTGAACAGCAGCGACCCGCCCTTCCGATCCAGCATGATGCGAGTGCTGACGCCGCTGATCACGAAAAACAACGGCATAATGAAGCATTCGATACTCCAGACGAACCACGTCACAACAGGATTTTCTTCTGAGACAGAAATTCCTTCCACCGTCCAAGCGAGCCCGGGCATCATCTCCGGGAGATAAGGCATCCCCGCATGCAGCGCCACTACGAGCAGGGTCGCCACAATGCGCAGCACATCAATCCCGGTCAATCGACCTGAAAAAAGACCGTGCTGTCCGCTTCGCTCGTTCATCCCTGAACGTCCCCTTCCGTAATTCACCGGAAGAATATCGGATCCGGCGAGTTTCGACTACCCGTTTTGCTGAGCCCAGAGATTCTTCGTCAAATGCGCCTGTCCCTGATGATGGGCTTCGTGCCAGGCTATCACCTGCAGCAGAGTCTCCAGTGTCCAGCCACGCCCCTGGAGAAATTCCGTCGGAGATGACGATAGATGATCCTCCGAAAACGAACGAATCGTGTTCAGGAAATGCTCGCGAGAATGAGACAGGACCTCGCCTATTTCGGACACGCTCGGAATGTCGTCATCCGGCGTCGATCCTCCTTTGAATCTTGACACCAATTGGGGAAAGTCCGGTTCGCCGGCATCCAGACGCTCCGTGGCGAATAATTCTTCCGTAACACCGATATGCATCAACTGCCAGGCGATATGTGCCCGTCCCGGTCCCGGTCGCCAGCCGAGAATCTCCTCGGCCTGACCGGATTCCTCAATGGAATCCAATAAAGCCAACGTGCGGCCTCTTTCAAATTCCCAAAGCTTCACGTAGGTTTCGATGACAGACATCAATATCCTCTCCTGAGATTCCTGAAGGATGTAACGCGATCATTATGGCGAATTCTGAAGCCTTCGTCACGCGTGATATGTGACCCTCCCGATGCGCACTCGTTACACTATCGAAGTACCCATTCGACTTCAGGAAGATTCGTTATGCTGATTCTGCTGATTTACATTGTGATGTTTCTCGCCCTCTCCGGATTGCTGGCGTTGATCGATGCCGCCGTCCTGAGTGTTTCCATGGCGGAAACTGAAGAAATGGTCGTTCAGGAGAAAGCGGGAGCCGTCGCGCTCAAAACCGTGAAGAAGAAGATCACTCAAGCCGTCGTCGTGATCGTGATCGTCACCAACTCCATCAACGTCCTCGGCCCGATCCTCGTGGGGCAAAAAGCAACCAGCCTTTACGACAACTCCGTCATCGGCATCATCACGGCTGTCCTGACGTTCGGCACAATTATCTTTTCCGAGATTATCCCGAAATCATTGGGAACCCACTACGCTCCGATCATTTCGCGGACCGCGGCACCCGCTGTACTCACCCTCACTTATGTCCTGTTCCCTCTGGTCTACATACTCGAAAAGATTGCCGCATTCTTTCAGCGCGGCGAACGACGCATCGGGACGGAAACACAAATTCGTTCTCTCGTCGCGATCGGCCTGAAGGCGGGACGCATTGAAGAAGATGAAGGGCAGATGATTCATCAGGCGTTTGTCCTGAATGACCTGACGGCGGAAGACATTATGACGCCCATCGACAGAGTCATTTCACTCCCCCTGAACACCAAAGTTTCCGAAGCTGCAAAAGTGGTCTTCGCTCACGAATTCTCACGATATCCGGTTTATGGGGAGAACATCGACGATATCAAAGGGATGGTTCTCAGCCGTCAGGTTCTGGCGGCTCTCGCCAACGGTCATGACGAAGACACGATCGAATCGCTGCTCCAGAAGACGCCCCGTATCAAACCAAGCAAACATTCCGACACGTTATTGATGATGTTTCGCCAACGTCAAACTCATTTGGCAACCGTGCACAAAGAGGGCAAAACCCTGGGACTGGTCACCCTCGAAGATGTTCTTGAAGAACTCGTCGGGGAAATCGAGGACGAAAAGGACAATCCAGCCGAACGGGATATGGAATCGTAAAGCTTACGATCCACCACCCTCGACCTGAATTCCACTTTCATCAGCGAACATTAAACCAACTGTTGCAGTGCGCACACTTCACGTCGCCGGAAGGCGAAATCTCCTCTCCCGCGCCGATACCGGCTCCGCACGAGGGACAGTGATAGGAATCGTCGGCAGAATCGGAAGCCGAACTCGACTGATTTGAAAAACGCGACCGGGATCCGGCTCGCTTGACCTGCCCTGTGATGGCGGCATAGATCCCGAAGGCCGAGAACATGACGAAGCCTAAAGCGATGAAGGAGCCGAAAATCCGGATAAACAACGGCGGAGAACCGAACTCATTCCAGGGTGCGCCCCACAAAAATCCCAACACCGTCAGACCAATACCGCCAAATAACCCAAAGAACAGGCCAAAAAAGACACGAAAAGCCATCGGCGCCTGTTCGTCTGGTGAAGACATACTTTTCCTTTCAGTCTTTTTTTTAGCTTGAAAATGCTCATTGGCACATCCATCAAGACTGTAGCCAAACCTCGTATGTATGTCACGAGTGAACCATTCGACCGGCACGCGCTCATGGAGCCACACAAATCGATGATCGCTCTGGTTCCGCTTGTTCGATTCGTGAAAAAACAGTAGAAATCCGCTCCCTTCACCGTACAGTTCGTGCTGAACAACTTCCTCGACAACATGAAGAGTCTCGCGGTTTCAGATCGAATAACAACGATCGGGCGAACGTCTGCGTTCGTGCTGATTGTTGGCGTATGGGCTCTGCTGAATCCCTTGCGTGCCGAGGAGTTGCCACCACTCCCGGAAGCCGAACCGCAAATACTCACGACTCCAAGAATCGCTAACAGCGATCCGCAGTCGTCACTGATCCCGACGACCGTTTTTCCTCTGGGAGAAGAGTCGTTGCGGGTCGAGCCTTATGGTTCGTTATGGGGAAATATCTATTATTCAACCTCTCGAACGAACCCAGGACCATTCACACTGTGGGTTCGATCGGAAGAAGATCAGGGAGAATCTTCCCTCGATGTGGACGCTCGCCGCTCGCGAATCGGAGCGCGACTCTTCGGAGAGTCGGTTGAGGTCGGTCCAGAGATTTTTCAAACGCGTGGGCGCGTCGAAGTTGATTTTTTCGGGCAATTTCTGACCGAGAACCGGGCCGGAGTTCGACTGCGTCACGTCTACTGGGAGGTCGAATCGGAATCGTCGCGCTACCTCATCGGCCAAACCGATGATGTCATCTCGCCGCTCCTACCGGGGACGCTCAATTTTGCCGTGGGAAGGTCGGCGGGAAATCTCGGATTTCGCCGCGCCCAATTTCAGGCGGAGAAAACCTACAGACTCGGTAAACATTCCAAACTGATTCTACAGGGCTCACTGAATCAGGATATCGTCGACGACTTCCCCACCGATCCCGGCATTCGCCGAGAATCCGTCGACTGGCCCGTGATCGAATCGCGTGTGGCGGTTCAATTCGAGTCGCCGCTTGCGAGCGAGCGTCCCGCCACGGTCGGATTTTCCGGGCATCTTGGTGAAACCGGTTTTGATTTTCTGGCATCGGGACCGCCACCACTCTCACTTCCCCCCGCCGATGACGTACGAATCAAAACCTGGTCCATCAATGTCGATTTCGAAATCCCTCTGTCAGAGGTCACGACCTTCCGCGGTGAATGGTTTCGAGGAGCCAACCTCAGCCCGTTTCTCGGCGGGATCGGGCAGGGGGTCTGTCCCTGTCTTCGTCGCCCCATTCACTCAGATGGCGGCTGGTTCGAATTGGATCAACAATGGAATCCCGTCTGGGAATCGCATTTCGGAGCGGGTATCGACGACCCGGAAGACGAAGATTCTCTGTTGGGGCGAACTCAAAATTCGTTCGTCTTCGGCAACCTGATATTTCAAGTCAACGATCGATTGTCGACGGGCTGGGAAGTGACCTGGTGGAAGACTCTCTATCACGATGAACGCGCAGGGCTGATACCTGCCGCCGACCTGACTCCGCGAACACCGGGCGAAGCGGTCACTCTGGAGTGGATGGTGCGGTACAACTTCTAAATCGCCTCGTTTTTACCAGCCAACATGACTACTTGCCAGTTAATACTAATTAATTAGTTGACCATTCTAAGCCAGTAGCTTAAGATCAATCATGGTGATTGGTATTGGAAGCCAATCCAGACATTCTCAGTCTACTTTCATATTGTGAATGACTCATCATGGCAGCGAGACCTGCTCCGGAAACGCCCACAGACGGCGAACTGGAAATTCTGAAAGTCCTTTGGCAACGCGGACCGAGTACCGTTCGCGAGGTGTTGGAAGTTCTCAATCGACAACGGGAACGCGCCTATACCTCCATTATGACCATGATGAATTTGATGGTCGATAAAGGACTTCTACAACGAGAACCACAGGGGCGAGCGTTCATTTATCGTCCCGCATCCGCCCAACGCGCGGTCTTAAGCGAGATCGTGGATAATCTCGTGGGGAAAGCGTTTGACGGATCCCCGAGTTCTCTCGTGACGGCGTTACTGGATAAATCCAAATTAAGTCCCGAGGAAGCGGAGAGAATCAAGGACGCCATCATTGAGTATCAGGAAGAGAAAGGGATTCGATGAACGAACTGCTCCCGGACAATCTGGTCACCAGACTGGCGGAAACGCTCCTGCATTTCTGCTGGCAAGGTTTCGCCATTGCCGTAGTGGGTCTGTTTTTACTCAATCTTCCCCTCTTCAAACGAGCTTCAAGCCGATATCTCGTCAGTTTGAGCCTGTTTCTGATCATGGCGGCAGCTCCCGTTGTGACTTTTCTCGCATTAGACACAACCGTTGCTGCGACCTTAACGACCAACGTCCCCTCCCAAATAACGACGATCGCTCCGCAATTCCTCATTGCGAATCCCGCACCGGCCATTTTAGACACTCTCCTCCCGTATTCGGATCAGCTCGTATTCATCTGGGGACTCGGCGTATGGGTACTGACTTGCCGTTTACTGGTTGCCTATCATCGCGGACGAAAACTGCAATTGGACACCGAACCGCTGCCAAAACAACTCGCGATCCGTGTTCAACAATTGACGACACAACTTCGCATGCCGAATTTCCGGAACATTTATCTTTCAAAACACTCCGAGGAAGCGCTCGCTCTCGGTTTCTGGAAGCCGACCATTTTGATCCCGGTGGCGTGGGCGATGGATTTACCACTCTCGACGTTGGAAGCGATTATCGCGCACGAGCTGGCGCACATTCGTCGTCACGATCTGTGGGTGAATCTTCTGCAAAGGGTAACCGAGGTGATTTTGTTTTATCATCCGGCCGTCTGGTGGTTGTCAAATCGCGTCCGTGAGGAACGAGAGATGTGTTGCGACGAAGTCGCCGCCGCTTCGACGGGAAAACATTTGGACTACGCCCGCGCATTGGAAAATGTCGCCCGCTATTTATCCGGCAACACACTATTGCTGGAAACCTCTTTTAAAGGAGAGAATCAGATGAAGATGTTGAAACGCGTTCGCCAGATACTGGGACAATCGTCTTCGTCCCGCTCGATGGGCAGGGTCTCTCTCAGTGCGATTACGTTACTCGCCGCAGTCAGCCTGTCGAGTCTGTCGCTAATGGCGCAAGACGCACCGTCCAGAGAAGGCGATCGTCCGACTGCGGAACGAGGAGACCGTCCCGCGCCTCCCTCCGAAGGGACTCGTGGAAATCGTCCGAGACCTCCCCGTGGGGAGGAGGATCGTCTTCCTTTCCCGCCTCCTCGCCGCGAAGGGGCAAGACGAGACGGCGACCATCGTCCTCCCGGCCCTCCCCCGGAAGGGCGTCGAGGTCGTGAGGAAGGACGTTTCGACCGCGGTGATGGCCGACGCGAAGGCCCACCTCCCCGAGGCAACATACCTCCCGGAGAAGGTCGTGAAGCTCAACTCGCGCGAGAAATCCAATTGTTGCGGGAAGAGGTACGACAACTCAGGGAAGAATTGCATCGACACGGTCCACCGCCGCGCGGCCCACGAGACGGTCAATTCGGCCCTCCGCCACGAAGAGATGGTAATCTACGAACGCGAGGGAGTCGTGAAACAGGACCTCCTCATTACGAGACCGCGCCACCTCCCCGAAACCCTGACGACAGAACCAGTCAAGTGATTCCCCGCTGGGATGGGCGTGAAACTGGACCTCCTCATTACGAGACCGCGCCACCTCCCCGAAACCCTGACGACAGAACCGGTCAAGTGATTCCCCGCTGGGATGATAGTGTCGTCCCCAGAGTACCGGTCGAAGGTCGCGATAGTGAACGACAGGGCCCACCACGAGGACGAGCAGGCGATCGACCGATTCCTCCACGTGATGGATTCGGTCCTCCTCCCCGCGGTCAGCGTGACGGCGATCGACCGGCACCACCTCCCCGGGAAGGAGACGATCGACTGGAACGCCCCCGTCGCCCGGATGCGGAAAACTGAGTCTGCAGAGTCAAAAACGATTTTTACCAGATGCCCGAGAGTGAAAGCTCTCGGGCTTTTTTTCTTTGATTTCGAGATCCGGCGTTCCGCTTTGTGCGTTAGTCATTGCAGGGGAAATGATCTGTGAACGGGGTGTTGAGACGAACCGAGACTGAAAACCTGCTGTCCGGTCAAGTGACATGAATTACTCAAACATATTACAACAGATTCAGGCAGACGAACGTTACCATCGCAACCTCAAGTGGGGATCACCGCGACAAGGTCATCCGGAAGGAACGATTCGCGCGCACATTGAAGAGCTCGAACAAAATCTTGAAACGCTGCGTCCACTGCTCCGAGACGGTGAAGAAGAACAGTTACGTTTACTGATTCACGTGCACGATACATTCAAGCCGGATGCGCAGCGCGGCGTCTCGATCACACATCCTAAAAGCCACTCTTCGCTGGCCCGAGCATTTCTCGCTGAATACTGTCCCCAATCGGACTTGCTCAACATCGTTCAATATCACGACGAGCCTTACGCGCTCTGGCGACAACATTACTTCCAGGGACAGGCCAACGAGGAACGTTATCACCAGTTGCTGAACACGATTGAAAGCTGGGACTTGTTCCACGTCTTCCTGATTATTGACGGCTGCACGAACGGCAAAAGCCGGCTCCCGCTGGAATGGTGGTTTGCGAAGACCGCATCTGCGGTCGAAAGTCGCTTTTCCGCGAAGCACCTGATCGCGGTCCAGGCCGAGACGAACTCTCTGTAAATCTTCGAAAAATATTTTGGCACTCAGGAAGCTGCTTGGTAATATATTTTCACCTGTTTTGCCCCTTCGATTCGCGGGCCTCTCATCGTGAATCGTCGCTCGATTCACGATTCCGTCCGAAGTCATAGAGGTTCGCAATGTCCGGTTCTTTTGGGGTGGCGTGTCCGTCGTGTGAAAAAGTTCTCAAAATCAAAAATCGGAAGCTGATCGGCAAACGGATTGTCTGCCCGAAATGCGAATATGCCTTTCGTATCGAAGCCGATAAAGTCAAAAAAGTTGCTTCCAAATCGAGTTCTCAACCTTCCTCGCCAGCTTCCGCAAGCCAAACCCCGAATCCAAAACGAAAAAGCCGTCAGTCCGCTCCAGAGCCCGTCGCCCAAACCACCAATCCGGATGACGAATGGCTCTCCGCTTTAGGCGAAGTAGAAGATTCCGGATCGACGCTCGACGAAAGTGAATTCGCCGGATCCTTGCCTCCCGTCAAACGAGGTCACGGCGCCCCCAAACCGAAAAAGAAAAAACGAGAGCTCCAGGAATCCGTCCCCGGAGACTCCTACTACCAGTCGTCTCCCGGTGGTGGAGGCTTCGCAGGACTCGGTCTGCTCGGCGGAGCGATCGGCGGCGTTATCGCCGGAGTCATTGGGGCCTTGGTCTGGGGCGGGGTAACGTACGGTTCCGGCTACGAATTCAGCATCCTCGCCTGGGGGATTGGTGCCTTGGTCGGTTTCGGCGTTCTCATCGGCGCTCGAGAAGAAGCCGGGCTACTCTCCGGAATCATGGCGCTGGTGCTGGCCAATCTTTCCATTTTCGGCGGGAAGGTGTTTGCGGTCTACATCATGCTCAACATGCTGTTTTCCGGCTTTGCTGATCTTTCCAACGAGGAGTTCGTCGCATCGGATGATTATATGATTTCAATTTTCGCTGAAGAAATTGTCGACGCGAAATACGAAGCGGGGGAAGAAATCGTCTATCCACGCGACAATATCCAAACTTTCGATTTTTCGGTCGACTATCCCGCCAAAGTGTGGCAACAAGCGACAACCCGATGGGAGGGGATGCCTCAAGCGGAACGCGACTCTCTGATCTCGGAATATGAAGCCGAACAGGGGGGGAACGATAGTTATTACATTGCCATTGTCGCTAGTGACATCGTCTCGGAGAATTACGAATCCTACGATGAGTACGACTGGCCGGAATCGGACTGGTCCGCCGATTACCCGGCAGATATCTGGGAACAGGCTGAAAAACGTTGGGTTGCGTTGACGACCGAACAACAAGAAGCTCTCCGTGAGGAAGAAGAGTCCGGGGTGGCCGGATTGGGAACCGCGGCTCTCACTGGTTCGGTTATCAGTGCAACCTGGAGTACCCTCGGGCCGCTCGACGGCCTGTGGGTTCTGTTGGCGAGTTTCACGGCGTTCCGAATCGGAGCCAACGAACACGAAGATTAGTGTCCCGATTCCTCTCCTTGACTCGTCGTTCTCCTCTCCAGATCGTCGCGTCCCAGTGAGCCTGACAATTCCGAAAGCTCCCCAGGAACAGATTGAGTTTCTCGCACAATTCGTCTAACTTCCAGGAGCAGTTCTCTTTCCCCAGCACAGCGGCTTCCACATGGATAAATTCATTCAAGGCGTTCACAATTTCCAGGGACAACCCTTCAGCGAAAAACAGTCCCTGTTTGCCGAATTGGCAAACGGACAATCCCCTCGCGCATTACTCATTACCTGCTCCGATTCGCGCATCGTCCCGAATCTGGTCACACAAACCGATCCGGGGGAACTGTTTGTCATTCGCAACGCCGGAAATCTGGTCCCCAGATATCAGGCCGGACAATTCACTTCGGAAGCCGGCACCATCGAATACGCCGTCAAGGCGTTGGAAGTTCCGAACATTATCGTCTGCGGACATTCCCGCTGTGGGGCGATGGGAGGACTGCTCGATCTCGATCACCTCGATGCCTTGCCGGTCGTCAAATCGATGCTCTCCAGGGAAACCGCCGCTCAACGAGCGAAAGACAAGCATCCCGACGCCTCCGGCGACGAACTGTTGAAATTGACCATCCAGGAAAACGTTCTCGTCCAAATCGAAAACCTGAAAACACATCCCAGCGTCGCCGCCGCCGTTGAATCGGGCAAACTAACGCTTCACGGCTGGGTGTATCAATTTGAAACCGGCGACGTCTTTATTCACGATCAGGACTCTCCCGCCTTTGCATCGGTCCGTGAGAGCGGCGGAGTGTTTGTCTGAGTCTCCGGGTCTGCTGCCATCGACAAGACAAATTCCTTTCGAGAGTCATCTTTACTCGTCATCGTCACGTCCACATAATGTGGCTTGAGCAGAGCCGTTCATTCGTTCCGGGAGATTTCTCATGCGCGCCGTACTTATCCTCGGTAGTTACCTGCTGCTGGTGATTCAACCCGTTGCCTCCGCTCAAACTTCGGAAGAGATCTTCGAGA
Source organism: Planctomycetaceae bacterium (assembly GCA_014762625.1). Classification (GTDB taxonomy): domain Bacteria; phylum Planctomycetota; class Planctomycetia; order Planctomycetales; family Planctomycetaceae; genus JABURQ01. Next base: position 27,728 of record JABURQ010000196.1, read on the forward strand.
AGCGACTGCTCCCCATCTTTCAATCACCGAAACCGAGCAGTTGCACCGAATGCCATCTCTCGGGCGTCGAATTGAAGCAGTACATTCTCCCGACGCAGGAAGCGACCTTCGCCGCCCTCCTCAAGATGAAAATGATCGACACCGAGCATCCCGAGAAATCGAAGATCCTGGAATTCATCGCCCGGGCTCCCGACTCGGAATCGCTCGTCTCGAAGAAGATGCGTCAGCAGGAATTGGACGCGTTCAAAAGCTGGATCCTCGCCGCCAGTAAGGATCCCGAATTGAGAAACACGAAAGCCACCGCCAAGGCGGGCCCCACTGTTCCCGACGAGGTGATCCGCCACGCTCGCAAGGACCGCGTACTACAGTCGTTCGTCGATAATGTCTGGAGCGAAGTAGGGCGCTGTGCGGCGTGCCACTCTCCCGATCGCAATCAGAAACAGGTCAAGGAACACGGCGATAGCGTCTCCTGGATTATGCTCGACGCCCCGCAGGCGACGATGAACTACCTGATCGAAAACGAAATCCTCAACACCGACAATCCGGAGAAAAGTTATCTGCTGTTGAAACCAACCAATCAGATCGAGCACGGCGGAGGCGTGAAACTGAAAGTCGGCGACCGTACGTACAAGCAGTTCCTCAAATTCGCGACCGACTACGCCCACATCGTCAACGACGATTACAAAACGGCCGAAATGCTCCCCGAGCAGAGTAACGAAGTCTCGCAAGTCTCCGAGATCTGGTTCAAAGTGACCGGCGTGCCGGAAAAGTATCATCAGAAGCTTTTGAAAGTCGATATCTATCGCGCAGGAAACGATCGGCGAGTCGCCACCGCCGATCGACAAATCTTCGGCCCCAAACAACTCTGGCAGAATCATCTCTCTCTGACCGCTCCGCGTGATTCAAAACGGGCACAAGAAATCCGTCGTATCGCAAAACTTCCTCCCGGCGAGTATGTCGCCAGAATCTCCATCGATAAGACGGACCGTCTCGAACGAAACCCCGATGCAGACTGGACCGAGGACGACTACATCGGCCAGGTTCCATTCCGAACCGATTGGCCTCCCGGTTACGGACGCATGACGGTCATCGAATATCCGCATTGAACACGTCTCGACACGTTAAACGTCGGGCACGACTCACGGCAACGTCACACGACCGCCGTCCGCCACATACGTCTGACCGGTCACAAAGCTCGATTGCTCGGTCAACAAAAACGCCACCACCTCGGCGATTTCCTCCGGCTTTCCGAAACGGGAAATGGGCGTCGAATCGATGAGTGCCTGTTTCGCTTCCTCGCTCACATCGTCGATGATGTCTGTGTCGACAAGCCCCGGAGCGACGGCGTTCACGCGGATGTTATGCGGGGCGAACGCCTCGGCACAACTGCGGGTAAAGCCGATGAGTCCCGCTTTCGTCGTCGAATAGGAAATACATCGCGGACGTGCCCGCAAACCTGCAATCGATGCCACATTCACAATCCGCCCGAAGTTCCGCTCGATCATGCCCTCTTTCACTGCCCAGGTCGTATAAAACGGACCGTCGAGATTGACCGCCTGTTCCCGCTTCCAGATCTCGGCGGTCGTCTGGTCGTGGGGCACCGGGTAAAAAATTCCCGCATTATTGACCAGCAGATCGACCGGACCGAGTTGTGATTCCACTTCCGCCACCAGCCGCTGCACTTCCTCTTCATTCGCCACATCCGCCTGCACGGCGATCGCGACTCCGCCATCGTTTTCGATATGCCGGACCACTTCGTGCGCGGCGGATCCGTTGCTGTGATAATTGACGGCGACCTTCGCCCCGAGAGATGCAATTTTGAGAGAGATAGCGCGTCCAATGCCGCGCGATCCCCCGGTCACAAGAGCGACGCGATCGGTGAGTTGGGTGTTGTTCATAGTTGGTTGTTCTTGGTCAGTCGTTTGTTGTTAGTGGATTTGAATCTTCAGTGTAACAGTTTTTTGTGGGAGAGCGGCCGGGGCAAAGAGACTGGGTAAGTCAAAACGAGTTTTGAAACTCTATGACGCAGTCTGGTCTTTTTTTCTGGAACTCCTCCACTCCTTCCTTGGTGACCTGAGTTCCATACAGCTCCAGATATTTGAGTTCTTTCAGTTCAGAGAGATGAGCCAAGCCTTCATTTGTTATTTGAGTCTGTGATAGAACGATGTGACGAGCGGGAGAACTATGGCGAATTCTCAGTATTGACTCATCAGTGATTTTTGTTTCACCCAATTCCAGTTGTGAGCACTGGTTGATGAGTTTCTCGAAAATCGCAAACGATTTGTCATCCAGATCTGAGTTGCGAAAACTGAGTCGCCGAAGCTGTGGAAACCGTGATTCGGAAATCGAAATCTCCCGTTCACTTTCGAACGTACAAAATTCCATGCTGACAAATTGGAGATTCGGCACAGTATCAATGCGTGCGACTACATCCAAATCGATGACTGTTCCTGTAAATCCGAGATACACCAACGTTTTGTGGGTTGTCATTGCGTCATAGAATGACGGGCTAGTTATTTTACATCCCGAAACTAAGAGTTGGCTTTCAGAATGCTCAAGTTGGATTTCTCGAAATGCGTCTGCCTGATCCTGATCGAATTCGCCTTCTTGAATTATCAGGACGGACTTGAATCGATTTGGATATTGCCTCAGTAATTGCAAGCGATTTTCAGGATATAACTCGACTAACTCATAGCCTCTCAGGGCAAGCGCATATCGTTTTTCAAAGATTTTATCGACCCAGTTTGGCTCACTCAGGCCGGAGAGATGGCCTCCCGCAGAGTTCACGGCGTCGATAAAGGAAAGACGCTTGTGAATTTTGTAGCTGACGAGACCCGCGAATAGCACTGCAACAACAACTCCCGCCCACACCAACCGTCTCCAAAGTCGGCGGCTGGATGATCGTTGTTCGGGATTGGGGGTATCAGTATCGGCCATGCTCGCTTACCAAGGCTCGAAAGTTCCGCCCCACCAATATCCATGCTCAGCCTTCACTTCGTTGATGGGATTCGATTTCAGTAATCTCTCGATTCCTTGTTGTGAGACTGATGTCTCATACAAAGAGAGCAGCTTCAGATGATGCAGTGAGTTCAGCTCTTGTAAGCCAATATCGGTCATTGGTGTCCCATCAAGATAAAGCTCTTCCAATAGAGTCATGGAACTGAGTGCTTTCATACCATCATCATTCAAGTCTGTGTCCGTGAGCATCAGACTTTTGAGGTTTCCGATAGATTTCAGTTTGTCGAGTGAAGCACCTCTCACGCTACATTCATTGAGTCTCAGGGCTTCGAGGTTTTTCAGATGCTGCAAGTGAAGTATTCCGCGATCCGTGACTGATGTCTTATCAAGCCTGAGATAGGTCAAATTGTTAAACTGTTCGAGTGTTGCGAGCCCCGTATCCGTGACATTGGTATTTTCGAGGTCGATCGTGCGGCAAGTTTCCCCGAGCCCTAAAAAGGCCGAGAGAGACTGATTAGAAAACTGGCATCCAGCCAAGTCGAGGGTGAGAATTTCTGGAAAGTTGTCAGCAGTGAGTTGGTCGTCACAAATCACCTGGCAATCATTGATAAAAAGGCTTTTTAATGAAGTCATATGTTTGAGTATGGCGAGATCCGAAAGATGGATCGTACCCTCCGAGACCAACAAAGCATTCAGTGAATGCATCTCTGAAAGAGATTGATACACCTGAGGAGGAATCGAGGAACAACCCTCAAAGTTCACGATTTCGAGAGCCTGTGCTTGTGTGATCAAGCTTGCCTCCTGATCAGTCACAGCTCCTCCCACGAAACCGACTTGCGTAATATTCTCCCAGCGGAGATCGTTCAGAATTATGAGTCGTTCGCGCGGCCCAAGTTCAACGCCATCAATGTGAGTAAAAAATACTCGACACACTGCTGGCAGATGTTTTTTCACCCATTCAGGTGAATTGTCTTGTAAGAAAAGATCACCATCGACGCCGCGGATTCTGATACGTAAGGCGATATCCCGATAAGTCTGATAACCACCGAATCCCACCAACAGTGTCACCGCCACCACACACGCCCACACCAACCGCCGCCAAAGTCGGCGGGAGTGAGCAGTCCTCTCCATGTGCTGTGACGCTTCATCATTCATGGAACACGTTCAATACCTGATATCGCAACGCGGCAGTTTCTTTTGGAGTTCATTCACGCCGGAAGGAGTCACACTTGTCCCATGCAATTTGAGACGCCTCAGATAATACAACGAATATAAATGGTGCAGTCCAGCATCCGTGATGTGAGTATCGTCGAGTATGAGTTCTTCTAGGGTCATCACTTTGCCAATACTGGTGAGTCCAGCGTCGGTCACATTCGTGTCGGAAAGATCGAGGGAGTTCAAGCCGGTAAGACATTCCAGGTAAGGAAGCCACTCATCATCGATGAGGTTGTTGGATAACGTTAAATCCCTCAGATTGATTAATGAGGGGATCACCCTGAGGCCGCGATTGGTGATTTTTGTGTTAACCAGGGACAAAAAACTCAAATTCTTCTTTCCTTCAAGAAATACGAGCCCTTCATCCGAAAGGTTTGTGTATCTTGAACTAAATCCTCTCAGGTGCTTCAGCGTGGAGAGCTCTTGAAGTTCGTTGTTATTGATGTGACTGTCATCAATGCCAAGACTTTCGAGATCATTAAGAACATGCAATTTTTCGATGGCCCCCACCTCAAAGATGGTGTCTCGAAAAGCAATGGTCTTCAGCTTCGGGATTTCTCCGAGTTTTTTCGCTTCTGACGCTCTAAATTGACACTCATGAAATTCGATTGTTTCGAGGGAAGTTAGTCCGTGTATTTTTTGCACTCCACTAACATCTGAGGGGCCATCGAGAGTGAGGTGCTGTAGCTGATTCATTTCGGCAATGGAATTGAGCTCTTTTTCGGTAAGAGCGGAATCCACCACAATCAAGGCGTTAAAGTGATTGCAGAGAGGACAGTCCAGTAGATGCTCATAATCTTCCTCACGGGCGTTTTTTAGGACGACGTGATGCGCGTCTTGCCAGGTTTTCACAAACCGTTCTCCGAAAAGCTGCTTAGCCCAACGGTTTTCCGAATGGCCTACAAAAACACTGCCTCCTCGATCTGCAACTTGGCTCCGCCAGGAATAATGTCCTCGAAAAGGATGCCGATAGATCCCAATTCCGACGGCCACCACAACAATCACTACACAACCCCACACCAACCGCCGCCAGAGACGACGGCTGGATGATTGTTGTCCGGAGGTCGTGTCGTCTGTTTCGGCCATAGCAACAACGAGAAGGGGAAATGATTGATTCAGGTGATCAGTATATCCGATTCTTATCCCCGGCGTCCAATTTTTCATGGTTCTTCGAGTTCTAGCGTACGTAGGTTTCCAAAAAAGCGGACATGTTGGTTTG
>JABURQ010000022.1 GCA_014762625.1 Planctomycetaceae bacterium
TTTTTTTTTTACTGATATGGCGACGACCGCTGTCTACACTGGATCTCTCGTCGGCAGCTTCAGTTGTGTATAAGAGCCAGGTACAGGCGAATTGTTCCCGCGAGATTGTGTTCTTTCATGTAAGTCGCCAGAGAGATGGCGGCGGATGTTGAGGCGACTCCAAACAAATGATGCCCGCAGGCGTGACCGTACTGGCAACCCTCCTTCTTTTTCCGATAAGGGACAGCCTCTTGCGACAGTCCTGGAAGCGCATCGAATTCCGCCAGGATCGCGATGATCGGTCCGTCTGTACCCACCGTTGCGGACGCGATAAAAGCGGTCGGAATGTCGGCGACCCCCGACTCAATCTCGAATCCGGCATCCGCCAGCATGTTCTGCAACAAGGAGGACGATTTCGTCTCCTGGTATCCTGGCTCAGCGTAGTCCCAGATTTTTAACGCCGCCTCCCAGTCGGACTCCGAACGCTGGTTGACTGTCTCGATCAATAATTCTTGCGCGGGAGAGAGTTTGGGGGGATCAGCATGGGCTGGTACGTTCGAGAGCAGCGACACCAGGAACACCACATTCCACTGCGCAGCGCGTTTCCAGACCGAATGTTCTGCGAAGAACACCATATTTGAATCCGTTATCTGAATTGCGAAGTCCGGAGTTGGGAGAGACGCACCATCATGCCGGAGTCGGCGGTTTAAAATCTCTATGAGACGAGACTCTCATCATGCACTCTTGAAATCCGAAAGACAATGGCGAATTCCTTCCTCTTTGACAGAACGCCTGTGGATCGGTTAAATAGCACCAGCAATAAATCTCTGCAGTTTTGAGGTCCGACAGGGAGGACGGGACAGGATGCCACGCACTTGGCGCTACGAACGACACGATCAGGCCATAATTGGGGATCTTTGCCGAGAAATGCGAGTTTCTCCGCTATTGGCGCAGGTACTCATTGCACGCGGCTATACGAATTCAGAAATCGCCAATAAGTTCATTCATTCCAAATTAACCGATTTGCACGATCCCGAATTGTTGCCGGGAGTGAGTGAGGCGGCTGAACTGATCGTGCAGGCGCTGAGCGACGAGCGTCGGATCACAATTTACGGCGATTATGATGTCGATGGAATGACCTCAACCAGCCTCCTGTGGCGATGTCTCGGGTTGGCAGGCGGCAACGTCGATTACTATATCCCGTCACGACTTGAAGAAGGGTACGGCCTGAACTGCGACGCGATCCGCGAACTGCACAAACAAGATCCGGATCGATTGTTGATCTCGGTAGATTGCGGAATTACCAGCGTCGAAGAAGCGGAACTCGCGAACGAATTGGGACTTGAGCTGATCGTCACCGATCACCATCAAATGATCGATCAATTACCTCCCGCCAAAGTCCTGGTCCACCCGCGACTTCCCGATAGCCGATACCCCTTCGGCGAATTGTGTGGAGCCGGAGTGAGTTTCAAACTGGCCTGGGCAATCTGCCAGCGATTGGGGGATGGGACCAAGGCTTCTCCCAAAATGCGTGAGTTCCTGAAAAGTGCGGTTTGTCTGGCGGCGATCGGCACGATTGCGGATGTGGTCCCTCTCATTGACGAAAATCGTGCAATTGTTCGTTACGGCCTCGCGGGGCTGAAGGAGCTCGCTTCGCCGGGACTCAAAGCCCTCATCAAGGTCTGCGGCATCGAAAACAATAAAAGTTACACAGCCTCCGATGTCGGATACTCGATCGGCCCTCGTCTGAATGCCGCCGGTCGCCTGGGGCAAGCGCGACTAGCGGTCGAACTGTTGACGACTTCGGATGAGGAACGCGCGTCGCAGCTTGCCGACTATCTGGATCAATTAAATAAAAATCGGCGTACGGTCGAACGGAGAATCTTCAAACGCGCGAAAGAGATCGTCGAGGAACATCCGGAATGGGATTCTCACTCAGCGATCGTACTCGCGGATGAGGAATGGCATCCCGGCGTGATCGGAATCGTCGCCAATCGGGTTGCGGAACATTATCAAAAACCGACGTTTCTAATTGCGATGGATGGATCGACTCGCATCGGACAGGGGTCCGGTCGAACTTCGGGCCAGGTCGATTTGCATTCTGCCATGATGGCTTGTCAGGAGTTGCTGGAAGGGTGTGGCGGACATAAAGCGGCCGCGGGACTTCGCATTCATGCGGATCGTGTGGATGAATTCCGTGAGCGGTTCTCCTCTTATGTAGCCGATCATCACGAAGTCGATGAGTTGATCGAAGATTTGCAAATTGACGCGGAAGTCTTATTGTCGGATGTTACCTATCGTGCGATTCAGGAACTCAACATGCTCGGTCCGTTCGGGCAGGAGAACTCCAGCCCTGTCTTTGCCTCCGGGCAGGTGGAACTCGCCAAACCGGCGGCCACTATGGGAGAAGGGGATCGCCACTTGAACGTTCAATTCCGGCAAAACGGAACGCAATTACGGGCGATTGCTTTCGGTCGTGGAGAATGGGCCGAGGAACTGAATCAGCACGCGGGCCCGATCATGATCAGCTTCGAGCCAATGATTAACTCGTTTCGTGGTCGGGAAAGTGTGGAATTGCGTCTCTTGGACTGGAAAGCGCACGAGCCGGCAGCGGCTCGATAAAGAATATTTCATTCAGCGGCTTTAAGCGATAAATGAGAACCCGTCATCATTTGAAATTGTGCTCGAGTTCATAACGGATATTGTACTTTTTCATTTTCTTATACAAAGTCGTACGATTGATACCGAGAGCTTCGGCAGTTTTCTGGCGATTCCATCCATTCGCATCCAACGCTTCGATGATGAGGTGTCGTTCGGGATTTGCGAGTGCTTCCTTGAGCGAACAGTTTTCCAGATCTTCAGCAGACGGCGGACGGTAGGAGCGATTTTCGCGGATAGCCTCGGGGAGATCGGTAATTGTGATCAATGACGAACGGGCGAGGACGACCGCTCGTTCGGTGATGTTCACTAACTCGCGAACATTTCCGGGCCACTCATACCGTTGCATGACGGAAAGCGCTTCCTCACTGATTCCTTCGACCTGTTTGTGATTTTTGTCATTAAATACTCGGATGTAATGATCCACCAGCAGCGGAATGTCTCCAGATCGCTCCCGGAGTGAAGGTTGGTCGATGGTGATCACGTTGATGCGGTCAAACAGATCCTGTCGGAATTCTCCCCGCTCCACCATCGCTTCGAGATCCTGGTTCGTGGCCAGAATCATTCTTACATCCACATGATGAGACTGATTGCCTCCAACCGATTCGAACTCACGAGTCTGAAGGAGATGTAACAGTTTTGCCTGCAGGCTGGGGGAAGCAGCGCTGATTTCGTTCAGAAACAGTGTCCCGCCGTCAGCTCGCAGTAATTTACCCGGCATGTCGAATGGCGCACCGGAGGTTGAGTCGGTCTCAGAACCGAACAAATCCGCTTCAAGGAGAGTTGCAGGTAAGGTTCCACAAGAGAGTTCAATGAAAGGTTTTTCTCGTCGATGGCTTAACTGATGAATCGCTCGGGCGGTCATCGATTTGCCGGTACCGCTTTCTCCAGAGATCAGAATCGTGGTCCGCGTGTCCGCCACACTCTCGATCACAGCAAACATCTTTGTCATTCGATCATCGCTTCCGATGATCTTCGAGAGGCTTTTTTGTTTCCCGAGTTGGGCCCGGAGGGTTCGGTTTTCGTCCTCAATTTCTCGATGCTTGAGAGTCCGCTGGATGACCAGCTCCAGCTCTTCATCCACAACCGGTTTCGTCAGATATTCGTGAGCTCCCTTTCGCATCGCCTCCACAGCCGCGTCGAATGTTCCATGACTGGTTAGTATGATAACGGTGGTCTCGGGATGTTTTTTGACCGTCCATTCCACCAATTCCAGCCCGTCAGAAGTTCTGAGGGTGAGGTCCGTAATGACCAAATCAAAGGAGAATTTTGCATTCCGCTCGACGACATCTTGAGAATCGAGGGCGCAATCCACCCGGTGCCCTCGTTTTTTGAGAGATTCCGTAATCCCGAAACGTATCTTGTCTTCACCCGCGACGACCAGAATGGACGCTGTTCGAGTTGTGTGCATTGTTCTCTCGCTGAATACCTCCGAGAATCATGGACGGAGGATGAGTAAAGCCGCTGGAAAACGCCTTGTTTTCGGCCAACGAGCAAACCTAGGTCACAAGTGACGGTCAGGCAACATGCGTTTTTTCGCCGATGATGCAATTTCTCATCATTCTTGTTATTGTCACAGATGTAACGGCTATATGGTGTAAGAGCTTACAAAGAATTCTCTCCTTTCGGGTGACTGCTCGACGCCGTAGTCTGCCGAAAAGTGTGGTCATAATGAGCGGATTATGGGGATCCGAGGGAACTTCTTTGTCGTTGTTTCTGGATCAGGCGCGGGAATTTGGCTCGCGAACTTGACCCCTTGCACAAGTCCGTTCACAATCCAGCTTCACGAAAATATCACACCAACGGACGCGCCGTAAAGTTACGACGTGGCCAGGAGTAAAGCGGTCTTGCGAGCTCTGATCAGCGACATTCACGGCAATCTGGAAGCGTTGGAAGCCGTGTTGGCCGACATCAAGTCGAAAGATATTACTGAGGTTTATTGTCTCGGTGACATCATCGGCTACGGTCCGAATCCGTGTGAATGTATCGACCTGGTGATGAAATGTACCGGATGTATCCTCGGGAATCACGATCAGGCGGCGTTGTTCGATCCTGAAGGATTTAATCCGGGGGCGGAACGGGCCATCTTCTGGACACGTAAAATGCTCGAACAGGGAGCCGGTCGCAGCAACGAAAAACGTTGGGAGTTTCTGGGAGAATTGACGCGCGTCATTCGCGAAGGCGAATTCATGTTTGTGCATGGATCGGCCCGCAACCCGCTGAATGAGTATGTCTTTCCGGAAGACATTTATAATTCTCGTAAGATGGAAAAAATCTTTTCGCTCATCGAGAAATATTGCTTCCAGGGACACACTCACATCCCCGGAGTCTTTCGGGAGGATATGACGTTTCTGGCTCCCGAAGATATCGATTTCAAATACACGCTGACGGATCAAAAAGTCATGATCAACGTCGGCTCGGTCGGTCAACCTCGGAACGGCGACAGCCGCTCTTCCTATGTCATCATTGATGGTGATGAAGTCCTGTTCCAGCGTGTTGATTACGACTTCGACAAGACCGCGACAAAAATCTACGACATCACCGACCTCGATAATTTCCTCGGAGATCGCCTGCGAGAAGGCCGCTGATCATCGGGTTCTCATTGGGAGCCCCGGTAGATCTCGACGCACTCAATGTCTCGTCTCACGCCTCATTATCGGTAACGAATATCACCGAACTGTTTGACTCATGGAACAAAGACGATTTCTACTTTTTTTCGTTGCCTCAATGGCGATTGTCGTCATCTGGACGAGGTTTCTTTCTCCTCTCCTGATGCCGCTTCCACCTCAACCACCGGCACAAAAAAAAGAAGTCGCTGAGCAGCAGGAATCAATCGACGATCAGAATTCCGACCCCGTCGCCGCAGAGGACAAACTAGAGTCCGCCTCAAAATCCGAAAACGCGGACGGTGATATTCCTGAAGAAAACGAAGACAAGCCGGTCGCCTCTCAACCAGCAGAGTCTGCGGATAAATCGGACGATGAACCCGCCGTCGATCCGCAAAAAAACATTCCAACCAAAGAATCTGCTCCACCCCTGGTCAAAGACTGGGATCCTGACAAGATCAAACACCGTAACATCAAGCTCGGTAGTCTCGATCCAGAGACGGGTTACTTCATGGAGGTGGAACTGACGAGCCTGGGAGCCGGCGTCCTCTCTCTGGAATTGAACGATCCCCGATATCGAAAACTCGACAAAACTGACGAACCGTTAGCTCTGGTCGAAGCGAATAACGATCTTCCGCCCACGTTCGGCACCGTTTTCTACGGCGAAGAACAGGACCTGAAAACCGTCGATGATGCGGACGGCCTGAGTGAATGGAGTATCGCCCAGGATGCCGAAGGAAACGAGCGGATTGTGTTGGATCCCAATCATGCAGGCATCAACCAGGAAGTGACCTTTCGAGCGGTCTTTTCCGAACTGGGGATCGAGGTCTTTAAAACCTATCGTCTCGTCCCCTCCGATAAAACTGGAGACGAACTCGAAACGGCTCGGTTGACGAACCCGACCGGTTACGAGTTGATGCTCGAAATCGATATTCACAACCTGTCGGATGAGAATCAAACCGTCCTGTACGATCTCCAGGGACCGGTGGGAGTGCCGCTGGAAAACCGCGAAAATACACGCAAATTTCGCCAGGTTGCGGTGGGGTTCCTCAGAGAGGACGGTACTGTCAGCGATGAGATTCTGCGTGCAAAAGAGGTCGCCGACACGGTGGAGGAGGGAGAACCGGAGGTTTGGTTCGCCCCGATGCAATACATCGGAATCGATATTCAATATTTTGCGTCTCTCGTGATTCCCGGAGAGAGTGAAGTCTTCCCTTCCGCGATGCCGATGCTGGTGAGCCGAGAAAACGATGCAAATCACAGCGATCTCTCGGTGGTTTTACAATCCAAAGAATTTGAATTGCTTCCCCAGGGAGAAGTGCTGACGGATGGCTCGCCGGGTGACAGTCTCGTGCATCATGTGAAATTATTCGCCGGTCCTAAACGCGAAGTGTTGCTGGACGATTTTGGAGCGGGGTCGATTCTCGATTACGGCCGCTTGGGAGTCTTTGCCAGCTTCATGCTGAAAATCCTGAATTTCCTCCATTTCCTGGGGATTCCTTACGGTATCGCCATTATTATCTTGACGGTCATGGTGCGAGGTTGTCTGTATCCGCTCTCGCGGAAACAGGCGATCGGTGCCAAGAAAATGAAAGAGCTTCAGCCAAAGTTGAAAGAGATCAAGAAGAAGTACGCCAAGAACAAAGAGAAGCAGGCTCAGGCTCAAATGGAGTTGTTCCGCAAGCATAATTACAATCCGCTCGCGGGATGTTTCCCCCTTTTATTGCAGTTTCCGATCTTCATCAGCCTCTACACGGCGATCAGCTCTTCGGTCGATTTGCGGCTCGCGCCATTCTTGTGGATCAATAACCTGGCGGCTCCCGATGCTTTATTCCGATTGCCTTTTGAGTTGCCGTTCCTCGGGCAGAATTTCAACCTGCTCCCCATTTTGACCATCGGTCTGTTCATCGCGCAACAACAGCTCTTCATGCCGCCTCCGGAAACTGAAGAACAGGCGATGCAATACAAAATGATGAAGTTCATGATGATCTTCATGGGGTTCATGTTCTATCGAGTCCCCGCCGGGCTCTGTCTCTACTTCATTACGTCGAGCCTCTGGGGCATGTCCGAGCGGAAACTACTCGATGTTGGAAAAACGAATACGACGAACTCCTCCCCGTCACCGCAACCCGGCAAAGCGTAACGACTCACTCCTCCCGAGGCAGGTCGGTGCATGACTCTCTTCGATCTCGATGAAACGATTGCCGCCCCCGCTTCTCCGCCGGGAGCCTCACTTCGCGGCATGCTGAGAATCAGCGGTCCCGACGTACGCCGACAGTTATTAAGCGTCTTTCAGCCCGACGATCTGGACCACTGGAAGTCTGCCACACGACCGATGTTGCACCAGGGCAGGATTTCTCTGGCTGACGATTTGTCCTGTCCTGTCACCGTTGGATTATGGCCGACGTCGCGTAGCTATACTGGTCAACCGATGGCCGAAATTTATACTCTCGGTTCGCAACCGCTTCTCGAGCGTCTCCTGTCTGTGTTGAACGAACAGGGAATTCGTACCGCTCAAAAGGGAGAATTCACGCTGCGAGCGTTTCTCAATGGACGCATCGATCTGGTGCAGGCGGAAGCTGTTTTGGGAGTGATCGATTCGGAATCCGAACGGGAGCTCCAGACAGCCCTCGACCAATTAGGCGGCGGCTTGTCACACCGCATGGCGGAGATTCGAGTTGACCTTTTGGAGTTGCTGGCCGATCTGGAGGCGGGGCTCGATTTTGTCGAGGAGGACATCGAATTTGTTCCTCATGAAAATGTCCTCCAGCGATTGAGAACCGCGTTAACGGCCCTGATGCAATTGCGCGAGCTTTCTCAACAGCGGCTTCGTTCGGAGACACGTCGCAAAGTCGTCCTGGCCGGTCTTCCTAACGCGGGGAAATCAACACTCCTGAATCGACTTGCCGATCAGGAAGTGGCGCTTGTTTCGGAGATCTCCGGCACGACCCGCGACTATCTCGCCGTGGAATGTCAATTGGGAGGCCAACCGGTGCTTTTAGTTGATACCGCCGGCTGGGAACTCAACGACGACCCGATCATGAAGTCCGCACAATCGTTTCGTGAAGAACAGATCCGACAAGCCGATCTGGTAGTGTGGTGTACGCCGCATGCACTCTCCGAGTCTGAGCGACAAACAGACACAGAACAAGCTTCCTACTGCCGAGAGCAGTCGCGTCAGTTCCTTCATCTCGGAACGAAATCGGATCTCGAGTCTCCAGAGACAATACTTCCGAATGTCGATCTTTCTATCTCGACGCTCGAGAAACAAGATGAAAGCCTCCACCGGCTCTTGAATCGAATGACGACGCTGCTCGATGACGAGTCGGCTGAGGAGGGGGGAATGATTGGCACCACATCGGCTCGATGTCGGGAAACTATACGTGATGCGGAAGCCGCTCTCCACAGAGCCCTCGAAGCGGCCGAAACCTCGGAGGGGGATGAGTTCATTGCCCTGGAACTGCGGGCGGCACTAGAGGGACTGGGGCAGGTGCTCGGTGTGATTCATACGGATGATTTGCTGGACCGTATTTTCAGCAAGTTCTGTATCGGGAAGTGAGCCTTCGGTCCGGCTGACCACGAGAAGCGGTTCAATACGGCTATTCACACCGACGACGAACTGAATTTTCGGAATTGTTGTCCGGTTTCAATTCTGTTTGCGGATCTCCTTAAGGACTCCAGCATTGGATCATAAAGGAGAATCTGTCGATGATCGTCGCAACACCCACCAGCAAACAGAAGCACGCTGGGAATACCTCCGATCGCTTCACCTGCAATTGCGTCTGTCCCTGTTGTAAGCAAAGGCGCTGCTCCGCGCCAGCGTCTCACCGGGAACTTCCGAAAAGCGACAAAGACCATTGGCATCGCTGCGATTGCGGAGTTTGCCCTGTCTGGTAAAGAACTTCGAAAAAATGAGGCGATTATCTGATTGAGGTTGCAAAAAACGTTGATTTGTGGAATCATACTTAATGATTAGAGTATTCAAAATATATGGTTGGGTGTCCACAATGAAACGGTTTCGCGGTTTCACGCTGATAGAACTCCTCGTCGTCATCGCCATCATTGCGGTGCTGGTTTCTTTGCTCCTTCCTGCCGTGCAGCAGGCTCGGGAAGCCGCTCGGCGATCACAGTGCAAAAACAATCTGAAGCAGATTGGGCTGGCGCTCCACAACTATCATGACACCCATTCCGCCTTCCCGGCTGGCTATTATTCCTGGCCAACCAGTAGCGGTTCCGCTCCGGCTTGGGCGGCAATGGATCCCACGACATGGGATGCCGCTCCCGGTTGGGGGTGGGGCACAATGTTGCTTCCGTTTCTCGATCAGGGACCGCTTTACAATCAACTGGACGTCAATCGGGCCTGCTTCGATCCGTCTAATGCAACAAGCGTCGCCACCAAACTCCCGGTGTTCCTCTGTCCGACCGCCAGTGGCGGGGACGAACCTTTCCTGGCTCAGAATGATTCGGGCGCTCCGTTGGCCATCAACGGCGATCAGGTTCTCCTCGGGAGATCACATTATGTCGCCAGCCACGGACAGGAATCGTGTTGGGGAGAGTGCGGCTCCAGTACCACCGGAGAAATCTTCACGAATATCTATACCTCTGCCACGACCACAGTCACCATCAATGGTGATGCCTCGCGTGTGGCCGATGGGCCGTTCTTTCGCAACTCCCGGACGAAATTCCGCGACGTCACCGACGGAGTTTCCAACACCATCTTCATTGGAGAGCACTCCTCGAAACTTAGCGACAAAACCTGGGTCGGCGTGGTTCCGGGGGCATTTACTCATCCCCGGTTTTCCACGCCCGAAAATGGTCCCGATGCAGCCGCTACTTTGACACTGGTCCACGCTGGACCTTCCGGCGGAGAACTCGACATCACGGGGTTCCCGATTATCCATCCGATCAATTTCCCCACGTTCCATGTCGGTCAGATGTACTCAGAGCATACCGGAGGCGGTCACGTTCTGCTGGGGGATGGCTCCGTCCGTTTTCTGTCCCAGAACATTGACCTGTTCCTGTTTGCCGAGCTCTCAAGTATGAATGAGGGGGAACCTGTCGGTGAATTCTGAACGCGACTCCCACCTCTTCTCCCCTTGTATTCATCTCAGGATCGTGACCGTTTTCTTGTGTGGCTGCGTTCTGACGGGGTGTGGTTATCCGGACGTAAGCCCTCAGGCTTATTCGATTGCCAAATCCCTTTACTCGGCCACCAACCTGAAACAGACCGATCGACTGAATGCCATCGAATCTCTCATTGAAGAATCGTTGAAGCAGGAGGAACTCAGCGATCGAGAAGCGGCCTATCTGAAAGAAATCATTGAGACGGCCCGCGCTGGGGACTGGGAAGACGCTCAACAGGAAGTCCGCGAGTTGATGGAAGACCAGATCGGCTCTTCGCAAACTAAGTCACACTCTCACTCTCATTCAGAATGAGGCGTCGATCTTCCTGTGAAACAAAGCATTACGTTCAAGTAAGCCTCGTATCTTGAGCGGGTTTGCTGCCGATAATTTATTGTCAGTGGACACAATAGATAAAAACAATTCTGTATAATCTCCTAAAATATACCAAAAGTTCTTGAACCTCGAATCAGTAATTCGGTATATCTACATTAAGTCACCTTGCCCGTGAATGCTGAGATTCATTAACTGCGATTCCGCAATTCAGCATTTCACTGTTTTCAAATGAGCGTTCCGCTTGGAAACAGTACTAAATTCCATCGGCGCATTTTGCGTTGATGGAAAGTACCTGTTTTCATAAAGCGTTCCTGATGGAAGCAGTACTGTTTTCCTGTCGATGCATTTCGCATTGATGACAAATTTCTGTTTTCTTGTTTCTCTTCGAAGGGGGATGGTCATGGGACGTTCACGCAGATTTGGATTTACGCTTATCGAATTGTTGGTGGTTATTGCCATCATTGCCGTTCTTGTTTCACTCTTGTTGCCAGCAGTTCAGCAAGCCCGAGAAGCTGCTCGGCGAAGTACCTGCAAAAATAACCTCAAACAAATGGGGTTGGCGCTTCACAATTATCACGACACGTTTTCTGTTTTGCCGCCTGCCTTGGTTCACTCCGGTCGTAACACCAACTCCAATCCGTCGATTGACAATCCTTACGGGTTAAACACGACCGGATGGATGCTACTTTTGCCGTACATGGATCAAGCGCCGCTCTACAATCAGCATAATTTTGCGCTCTCCGGCGGAAATTCGTATCCGAGAAACCCTGTTTTGGCGGGCACGGATCCGAATGCCAACAACGCCACCATCTCTCAATCTGTTCCAGTGATGAACTGTCCGTCACACCCTGCTGCGGGAGTGAATAGCGTCAACTCCAGCAGTTGGTACTATCGCGATAATCAACCACGTTCCAGCTATTTGTTCTGCACTGGTTACTTTGTCGACTACAACGATAACTATGGATATTACAAAGGGAACGCAAACCGGTATCGGCAGGGAGCATTTGGTAACGATGGTGCCGCCCGTTTTCGAGATATAACCGATGGCATGTCGAATACGACTCTCATTGGTGAAGCGTGGGGGGGGGAAGGATTCAAATGTTCGAGTCACTACGGCCCCTGGGGACTTTCCGGAATTCACACGAGTGTCCACGGTCGAGTCGTTAGCGGTGCTTACGTTAATAATTACTCCGACGCTCAATGGGCCAACTGGGGCCGCGACTGGAAGATCAACGCTGCATACCGTGCCTGGGACTCTGGTTACTGGTGCACGTCAGCACAAAATAGCCGGGGGGTCAAGCTCGCCTATGCCTGGGCGTTTAACAGTGGCCATACGGGCGGAGCACAATTTTTGATGGGAGATGGTTCTGTCAAGTTTCTCAGCGAGAATATGGATTATAAAACCTTCTGTCTTGCCAATTACGTGTCTGACAGTATTCCGATTGATCTATGATTGATGCTCAGTCTGCTTTGAAGGGAATCGCGTTTATCTCACGAATCCCGGACGAGAAATTCTTGCAGGCCGCTCTCCCTATTGGAGCGGCCTGCTTCTTCTCTTTATTTGTTTGAATACATTCTAGATTTGCTTATCTGCAATTGGAGCGACTATCCATGACGATGATGAACCGCATGTTTTTCCTGACCCTATCCTGTCTTGTGGTGTGTATAGGATGTGGAAAAACCAGTGAAGAAGTGCAAACGGTCGATGTTTCCGGTGTTGTCACCCTCGACGGAAAACCCGTCGAGGGAGCTGAAGTGAATTTTTTTTCGAAGGTCGGTAATTTTCTCGGGACCGGCGTGACTGATCAAGATGGGAAATACACTCTCTATCAGGGAGCCGCCCTCGGTGAAAACCAAGTCTGGATTAGCAAAGACACCTCCAAATCGGATACCAATCCAGCCGGCATGGATCCGGCGGAAAATCCCGATGCGGATCCCTCTCAAATGGCAGCCGCTGCTGGAACGGAGGGAGATATTGAAGCGAAAGGGGAGCAAATCCCCGAAAAATTTAGCGATCCCGATAAAACAGTTTTAAAATTTAACGTCCAGGAAGGAGGAAGCAGCAACGCTGATTTTAAATTGACCGAGTAGAATGAATCTGTTCGAGGTACGGTTTCAAGACTGATCGTTTCGTTCCCGTTCTGATTGAAATTGGTGCGTATGAAACTGTCATGAGCCAGAATCTGCATTGTTGTTCCTCGGCAAAAGTCGTGAGGCTGTTGTCAGCTGCGCCGGGCTAATCAGGAAATATTCTCTCCGAGTTGCTTGATGAACTCTCAACAGTATCGACTTTTGGCTCTTGTGATCGTGGGACCGGTGATCGTCGCTGGTCTCATGATCTGGCGTCACGATACGGACTCAAGTCAGCAGGATGAAACGACGCCGAGTTCGACGGTGCAGGAGTCGGTCTCCGAATCTCTGCCCCCCCTCGAGAAAGCTCAGACTCCATTTCTGAATATCCGGAACGAAACTGCATATCTCGGGAACCAGGGGTGTGTGGACTGTCACGCAGAGCAATTCGAGTCTTATCAACTCACAGCCCACAGTCGATCCCTCCGCTCGACCATCGCTTCCGAAGAACCTCCGTCCGGCGAGTATTTACATGAAGCCTCCGGGCGTTATTACGAAGTTTACCGTGAGGGGGACGAGCTTCGACACCGGGAATTCATCAGCGACTCTTCCGGCAATGAAGTGAATCTAAGCGATTACGCGGTCAACTACACGATGGGGTCGGGGCGTTTTTCGCTGTCCTATCTCATTGAGGAGGATCAGTTTTTATTCGAGTCCCCCGTGACCTGGTATTCCGCACGGAAGGAATGGGCGATGTCCCCCGGCTTTGACCGACAATATCATCGCGGGTTTCAAAGACTGACGGGTGTGGGATGCGTGTACTGTCACGCGGGACGTGTCGTTGAAGAGTCCGGCAATTCGTTTCGTCCTCAATTATTGCACATGGCGATCGGATGTGAGAACTGCCACGGTCCCGGTTCGCTGCATGCTTCAGAACGTCTTGCCAAGTCAGAGAGTCAAACTGTTCCCGATTTGACCATTGTCAATCCGGTTCATCTGGACCGTGCTCTACAGGAAGCGGTTTGTGCGAATTGTCACCTGCGGGGAGACGCAACGGTCTTGCGCCGTGGAATGGAGATGAACGATTACAGACCCGGTCTTCCGTTAAGTGAAGTGCGTATCGATTTCGGCTTGGAATCTCCCAAAGGAGAGATGGAAGTGGTCGGCCACGTCGAGCAGATGCGTCAAAGCCTGTGTTATTTGAACTCGGAATCGATGACCTGCACGACGTGCCACAATCCCCATTACCAGCCCGCCGAAGAGGAACGCCAGACTTATTTCCGTAACACTTGCCTCAAGTGCCACGAGGTTCAATCCTGTGGCCTGTCTGTCGCGGAACGACTTCAAAATCATCCTCAGGATAATTGTATTACGTGTCACATGCCGACTACCGACACCGATATCCCTCATTTTGCGTTCACGCATCATCGCATCGCAGTTCATCTGGAGAGTCCCGAAACTTCCTCAAAATCAGCTCCCGCATCCCTGGGGAAATTAGTTCCACTCACCGAAACAACCCATCTCTCGGAGACGGAATTGAATCGTTTGACGGGGTTGGCATATCTCGAATACGCGGAGAAGAAGCCTCGCCATTACGGCGAATTTATGGAGCAGGCGCGAAGCCTGTTGGAACGGGGCGATGCGGATGGTGATGGTCTCGCGGCACTGGCTCGTATTTACTGGGAGAGAGAGCATCCCCGAGCAGCCGAGATCGCTCAAGCGGCTCTGACGCACAAGGATATTTCCACCCGTTCCAAAGTGAATGCGTTGGTCGTTCTCGCCGACTTAAATCTCCGAGCGGGACGCGGTGACCTCGCATTTCCCTACTGCCGTCAACTTGTCGCGACTCGCAGACATACCGGCGATTGGGAAATGCTGGCGGCAGCATATGCACTTCGTGGCGAGATGGACGCCAGCAATTCCGCGCTGGAGACAGCGGTGAAAATCGCTCCGGATCGTCTCGATTTGCGGGAGCGGCTTGAGAGGATCTATCAACGAGCAGGGCAGGAGAAAAACGCTGCACGGCATCGGCAGGTGATTGACAGTCTGAAGTGAAAACGGACAATTTCCAATCCTCAAATCGTCTCGCCCACCATGACCGGTTCGCGGTTGTTGCGGGTCATCACTTCGTAGTAATGAGTGGACCGCTGGGTCAGGATATAGACGCGCGGCTGCTCTCGTCGATCGGCGAGTAAAATCCCTTTCAGTCCTTCACGAATCTGATACCACACGCCGCGGTCGAACCCGAACGTCGCCGGGATAAAGACTTCCCGAGGCTCCCAATGCGACCACGCCCCGGATTCCAGGCTCTCTTGCGGACACCAGCCGGAAACAGGAACTCCCGCACGGCGGTCGCGATTCCCCCACGGCAGCATGACGAACTGGTTTTCATCCCACACCGGCAATAACGGCGTCCGTTCCGCGAGCAGAAAGCGATACTCGTCACCGCCGTCGTCTCCGCGACGAATGATTCGTTCCTGCAGCCGATATCGCTCGATGAGCGATTCGGGGATTTCGCATCTGGCTAAACTGATTCCCTGACACATAATGTGGCTCTAAGTCTGACTTTCTTTCTTGGCGTCTTTGCGGCTTGGCGCGATTCCTGCCTCAAAAACACATCTTTCCCTGCACGTCGCAGATGTCGTAATCGTTCGTTTCGTCGGCGTAGATTTCCGGCAGATGTAATGTCTCGCCGCTGCGAATCGCAAACCGCCCGATTTTCTGATTGATCTGCTGCTTCAGATCGGCCACTTTGTCGAGGGGATGGTCGGTCAAGCGATCGCCGTTGCTCGCCACCCACGCCGTCTCGAATAAGGTTCGCTGGATCTCGTCGCGATAACTCAATTTCTGGGCGATCAGATGCATGTGCGAGATCGCTTTCCGCCGACTGTCAGAACGTTCGAGTAACTCCCGATACACCGCCGCCAGCATCTTGAAGGAATTGGTCGGCTCCGCCAGAACCACCTGCCCGGCCCAGCCGTGATCGTTCACCCGCTCCAATGTCAGCACCAGATGCCGTGTGAAGACACCGTGATAATCGATCGCTTCGATCAAGCGTTCCACATTGCGAACGATCCAGGCCTGTTGTTCGACCGGGTCGGCGGTCTTCCCTCCCACGCTCCCGCCGCGCGAGATCGCTTTGTGGGGAGGGCGTTGGGTGACGATTTTCTGGACCGGTTCTCCCTGGAGTTCCCACCACAATCCTTCCCCCTTGATCGTGAGGAGCTTGCGGATGAACGTTGAATCCGCCCGAATGAATTCGAGGCAGTTATAAATTTTGTGGTCGGCCAGCTTCTGCGCCGACCGACGACCGATGCCGCATAATTCCTCCACAGGAGTCGATCGCAGGAACTCGCGATGTTCCCGTTCGGTGAGGTCGTGCAGAACGTGTACTCCAAACGGCTTGGACGAGTCGGAGCCGAGTTTTGCGAGCGTTCGCGTTTCGGCAATTCCGATACTGACCGGCACACCGACTTCCTCCAGCATCCGCTGTTGCAGTTGCTGCGTGGCGGCTTCCATGGACGTTCCGAAGACGCGGGGCAGTTGCGAGGCGTCGAAGAACATTTCATCGATGCTGTAATATTCGACGGTCGGGCTGACCTCGTGGAGCAGGTCGAGCATTTTTCGCGACAGCACTTCGTACCAGCGAAAGTCCCGTTTCACGAAGACCGCCTCCGGGCAGATCCGGCGCGCATCCCAAATCGGGACACCGGTTTTCACGCCGGCCGCTTTCAATTCATAACTCTTCGCAATCACACACGCTCCCTGATTCCCCAGGACACCCACGGGGATCCCGCGCAGCGCGCGAAAGCGAACGCGTTCGGCGGAGACGTAAAAGCAGTCCGAATCGAGATGACCAATCAGTTTTTTCACGGCAGGTTCCTTTCCCGCCATTCACCATCTCTACATTATTTCGGAAATGAACGCTTGTCAACTCCAGTCTGTCAGGCTAAATTTTCGATATGAGTAAAAAGAGTCGGCCCCCGTCTTCGGACGCCATTCACCATCTCCGGGGCCGGCTCTGTTTTACCGCGGGCGAATACGCGAAGCGATGAGAGTCCTGCGGAAATTGCGAGAATTATCCGAACAGCTCCATGATCGGTTGGCCGGTGGTGAGCGTGCGGGTGATGCCGCTGGCATCTTGCGGATTATTGATCGGAATATCGAGGGCGTGGTAGATCGTCGCTGCCAGTTCCTCAGGACGAACCGGCTTATCGGTCGGATATTCGCCGAGGCGATTCGTCTTGCCGTACACTTTGCCGCCTCCGATTCCCGCACCGGCAATAATCGACGAGAAGCATTTGGGCCAGTGCTGGCGTCCGGGAGGATCCTGTTTGAGGACGTATGGCGTTCGCCCGAATTCCCCCGTGACGACCACCAGAGTATTATCGAGCATGCCGCGATCTTTCAGGTCGGATAGTAGTGCCGAGATCGCCTGATCGAGGCGAGGCAGGCAGAAGCCCATGCCGTACGAACCATTGCCGAAGGCGTTCCCCATCCCCATGTTCCCGCCGTGCATGTCCCAACTGCTGCTGGGCGGTCCTTGTTTGTCGTGATCGGCTTGTCCGGTCCAGCCGTTGACGGTTACGAATCGTACTCCCGATTCGACCATACGGCGAGCGAGCAGCAGATTCTGTCCGAGCGGGTGCATGCCGTACCGCTGGCGGACTTTGTCCGGTTCCTGATCCATCTCAAAAGCCTTGCGGCCTTCGGTGCGGGTGAGGGCTTCGTAGGTTTTGGCCCGCATGTCCGACCAGTCTTTGACTTTCTGGTCGCGGTCGAGGTGCTTCGATTCGAGTCGACCGAGCAGCGATTTGCGGACTTCAAAGCGTTCTTCGTCGTAGGCGTCGTAGATCTGGGGCGGTTTGAAGTTTTCCATCGCGGGATGATTCGTGGCAGAGCCGATGAAGACCGGAGCGTACGCCGATCCCAGGTAACCGCCGATGCCGATGTTCGGAGCGCAGAAGACGGGAGGTCCGACGCACTTGATCAGCCAGGCATTGGAAACGAAGTTACGGGTACTCGGTTTGTGTTTGGCGACGAACGATCCGATGTAGGGATGCTCGTTGGGAACGCCCTGCTGAACTCGTTTTTCGGATTGCCCGCTGAGCAGGTTGTGCATCGCGTCGAAGTGGTTGCTGATGGCTCCCGGATGTGACATCGAATTGATCAGAGTGAAATGATCGGTCAGCTTGGCCAGTTCGGTATGCATCTCGTTAAGACGCATGCCGGGGACTTTGGTCTCAATGGGAGAATACGGCCCTCGATAATCGAGCGGGGCGTCGGGTTTCATGTCCCAGGTATCGACGTGACTCGGTCCACCACACAACAGAACGAAAATGCACGACTTTTCGGCGGCGACCGCATTCCCTGAGTCATCAAGTTGATCGCTGCCCATCACCATGCCCGGCATGCCGAGGCTCATCGTTCCCAGTCCCCCCGCGATGAGAGCCTGCCGACGGTTCATTTCAAATTGATTCATCACAACCGGATCCTTCGCAGAACAAGCCGAGAAAAGCGGGACAGACATATCAAGCTTCGTCTATATTAACTTGGGGGGATGCGGCTGTCACGATGTTTTATCGGGTTATCGAGGCTGGTCCTCAGGATTCAGTTCGTTTCGGACTCAATTTCAACGACAGGCACGGCCCAATCAGGCTTGGGCCCTTGGGAGTCCAACCCCAGTCGCGGCAACGCCCAGGTGAACGTGATGACCGTGATCAGTACCACTCCAATCAAATTGAGGACAAATCCGTGACGCGCCATCTCCTGAGTCCGGATGCGTCCCGAGCCAAAGACAATCGCATTGGGAGGGGTCGCGATCGGCAGCATAAACGCGCAACTGGTGGAAAGGGTGGCGGGAATCATAATCAAACGGGGATCGATTTCGAGGTTGAGTGAAAGTCCCGCGAGCACGGGGAGCAAAGCGGAGATTGTAGCAACGTTCGTCGTAAACTCGGTTAGAAACGTCAACGTCAGACAGACTCCCGCCACAATCACCCATAGAGGTTGAGTCGCGAGCAGGTTCCCCGCCGCGTCACCGATCCATCCTGATAAGCCCGTTGATGTGAAGCCGTCCGCCAGGGCGAAACCGCCCCCGAAGAGCAGCAGAATCCCCCACGGCATTTTGTCGAGCGTCTCCCAATCCATCAGCGGAACGGTTTCGCGGGATTCACGAGAACCGGTGTGAACGGGAATTAAAAACATCACCAGACACATCGTCATTGCGACGGTGGAGTCATTCATGTAGCCGAGAAATTGCTTGTAGACTTCGGGATCGTGCAGATCGCCGAGCGAAAGCCCCGTCAACAACCAGCGGGCGGCGAGATGTTTCCAGCCGGGGATTGTGAAACCGAGTCCAAAGTCGAGATCGCTGCGAAACATCCACAGGGCCGCTGTGAGCGTAAATAGCGCCAGCATCCATTTTTCCCCCTCCGAAGCGGGACCGAGTGCAGTGAGCCGATCGCGAAAGAAGTGTTTTTCAACCGGAGCGGTACGTTGAATCGGTCGGCACAGTTTCCACCAGGCAATGAAGAAGAATGTCAGGCCGAGAGGGAGAAACGCGGTGATCCAGCCCCCCATCGAGATCTCGGGAGCATTGGGGAAATTCCGTCGGAAGATTTCGGCGAAAGCGACGTTGGTCGGTGTTCCGACAAGTGTCAGCATTCCCCCGATACTGGCCGAGTAGGCGATGCCCAGAAGGAGTGCCACTTCGAAGGACGAAAATTTCTCCGCATCCTCCTCACTCACTTCCCGCAATGAAGCCGTCAACGATAACGCAATCGGCAGCATTAGCAGTGTCGTGGCCGTATTACTGATCCACATCGAGAGAAAACCGGTCGCCAGCATGAATCCCAGCACCACTCGTTGCGGACTGC
Organism: Planctomycetaceae bacterium; assembly: GCA_014762625.1. Lineage (GTDB taxonomy): Bacteria > Planctomycetota > Planctomycetia > Planctomycetales > Planctomycetaceae > JABURQ01. Next base: position 19,649 of record JABURQ010000022.1, read on the forward strand.
TGCCGACGCTGGTCAATATACGCAGGGCGATACGTCGATGGAGGCCCCAACGCTCGATACCGAGCGCAATCACGAATCCGCCGAAGTACAGGAACACGGTATGACTGATGTATGTCGCCGCGACGTCTTTCGCCGATAGAATGCCGAGAATCGGAAACAGCGCCAGCGGGATCAGGCTCGTCACGTAAATCGGCATCGCTGACGTGAGCCAGTAGGTCCCCATCAGAAAAGTAGTGGCCAGCAATCGTTGTCCGGCGGGAGAGAGACCGGAGGGAGTCGGCATCCACCAGAGGGCCAGAAACAGAAACATTCCGAGCCAGCGACCCCACCGCGCGACGCGCTGCGAGGTGTCGATAGCTGCGGTTGATTGATCGAGCGAGGGATTCATGGGCGTGTGGATGATGAAAGATCGCGGAACAGGAGCAGTTTATCGAACTCCCCGCAGGAACCCCAGTATGAAATCGCCGGGAGTCTGAAAGCGGTGCGGCTTCGAATGAGCGGATTCCGGGATTGGCAACTGGAACGGTCCCATCGCCCCAGTTATATTGGAGACCGTTCGCAAGAGTGAACTGGAAAAAATCAACGACTATCGACTACTATGAAAAGCGAGAGAGTCCGCTATGCAAGATTGGCCCATTGGAGTATTCGCCTCAATTGACGCTGGATTGGGAGTTCATCTGGATGTCGCTCAGGAGTTAAACATTCCCAGTGTTCAACTCCACGCGCCACACGGTGGTTCACGTACCGAAGAAAAGGCGAAGGAATTTTTGGGGAAATGTGCGGATGCCGGAATTACTGTGACGGCGGTCTTCGGAGGATTTGACGGCGAAAGTTACGCCGATATCCCCACCACAGTCAAAACCGTCGGCCTGGTTCCCGAAGAAACGCGGGCCGCTCGCGTGCAGGAAATGAAAGAGATCTCCGATTTCGCTCGTCTGCTCGGATGTTCGACCGTCGCGTTGCATATCGGGTTCGTTCCCGAAGATAAGGAGTCGGACAGTTACAAAGGATTGATTGAATGCACGCGCGATCTGCTTGATTACATAGCCGAGAACGATCAGCAGTTGAACCTCGAAACCGGGCAAGAGACCGCCGATCACTTGCTGGAATTCATCAGCGATGTTGACCGCGACAACCTGTTTATCAACTTCGATCCCGCCAACATGATTCTCTACGGAACGGGCGACCCGATTGAAGCTTTGAAGAAAGTCGGTAAGTACGTTCGTAGCGTCCACTGCAAAGACGGCAAGTGGGCTCCTGAGGGAGAACGCGGAAAGTCCTGGGGGACGGAAGTGCCGCTGGGAGAGGGAGATGTCGGCATCGAGACTTATCTGACGACTCTCAAGGAGATCGGTTATCGCGGTCCCTTGACGATCGAACGCGAGATTCCCCAGGATCCGGAGCGACAGAAAGCGGACGTCGGTCAGGCCGTGCGATTATTGGAAGAAGTCCGGGCCAAAGTGCTCGGCTAACAAGCCCACAGGCTGTTAGTTGTCTTCCCGTTTGGGAGGACGACGAAGTTTTTTCTTCTGAGCATGTTCCGCCTTGGCCTTCAAACGTTTCCGTTCGGAGGCCTTGGTCGGTTTTGTCGGTTTACGGCGTTTGGGAGGACGAGCTACCGAACGAATCATCTTCTGCAGTTTCTGCAGAGCCACTTTTTTATTCAGATGCTGTTCCCGGTGAGTCTGGGACTCGACTAACAGGACACCGGCGGAAGAAATCTGATTGGCGTACTTTTCCATAAAACGGAGTTTCAGATTCCGACCTATCACATCCGATTCCGCCACATTCCAGAATAACTGGGCTTTGGAGTTGGTTTTGTTGACGTGTTGTCCCCCCGGCCCTGAACTTCGCGCAAACTGAAAGTCGAGTTCAGCCAGTGGGATTTTGATGGTCGATGTCACCTGGAGCTTATTGCGGTAAACCAGGTCGTCGGGGTGGGATGAAGCCATAATGGTTCCAAAAATAATACTGTGATGCTTATTCAATGTAACACGCTGTCAGTTCGGTCAAAGGGCACCCCATGGATTTTCCCCAAATGTTGAAAGTTCGGCAGCGTTTCGAACGACCTGTCGTCGAAAACGTTGAAGAAACCGTCCTCTCCGAACTTCGTTCGCTGGCGCTGGATCAACACATTCAATCCGGAGATACGGTTGCGGTGACCGTCGGCAGTCGAGGAATTGCAAACATCTCCACCATCATCAAGACCACGATTGACTATCTCAAATCGCTTCAGGCCGTCCCTTTTATCGTCCCCGCGATGGGCAGCCACGGCGGCGGGACCGCAGAAGGGCAGCGGAAGATCGTTGAAGGTTACGGCTTGACGGAAGATTTTCTCGGTTGCGAAATACGTTCCGGGATGGAGACGGAGATCGTTGCGGAGACGCCGCATGGAATTCCCGTCCATTTCGATCGACACGCCTACTCCGCCGACCATGTGCTGGTCTGTAATCGCATCAAAGCCCATACCCGTTTTATCGGCGACATCGAATCCGGATTGCACAAGATGATGCTGATCGGATTGGGTAAACACGCCGGGGCCAAAATCTATCATCAGGCCATCTACAATTATTCGTTTGATGAAATCATTCGCGCCGTCGCTGAGAAGGTCCTCGAAAAATGTTCGGTGGTGGCAGGGCTGGCCATTGTCGAAAATGCGTACGATGAGACAGCGTTGATATCGGGAGTCAAACCCGAAGAGTTTTACGAAAAAGAATGCGAACTCTGCAAACAGTCCAAACTCTGGCTCCCTCGATTACCTTTTTCCGATGTGGACGTACTCGTGGTCGATCAAATCGGGAAGAACATCAGTGGAACCGGCATGGATACCAACATCATCGGTCGTAAGTACAACGATCACGAGGCCCGGGAAGGAGACTCCGTCCGCGTGAATCGAATCTTCGTCCGTGGTCTGACTGAGGAAACGCACGGCAATGGGACCGGCATCGGTATCGCCGAATTCACCAATCGTCGCACCATCGACCAACTCGATCAGCAGGCAACCGCCGTCAATTGCATCACCGGAGGACATCCCGAAGCGGCGATGTTACCCATCGCTTTCGAATCGGATCGAGAAGTCCTCGCAGCCGCCTGCAGCACCGTGGGTTACAAGGAACCGGACGAAATCCGTTTGATGCAGATCACCGACACGCTGCATCTGGACGAATTGCTGGTGTCGGTTGCCTATCAGGACGAATTTGAAGGCCGCAGCGATCTGGAGCTTTTGAACGAGGCTCAAAACATGAAATTCGATCAGAACGGGAATCTGATCGCTGTTACCGATCAGTTCGTTGAGTCGTGAATCAATGGCGGGAAGTCTCAGACGCTTAACTTCTGACGGACCGATTCCATCTCTTCCAGACGCGTCTTTTCTGTGACTTGCCGCAGAACCTTGTTACAGTAAAGAAAGAACCCGGAAATTTCCGGAAAGCGCTATTTCTGGAGCATCGATCCGTGTAGCGGGAATTGATCAGAGATCCTATGATCCACAGGAACTTCCCTAAGCGATCGACTTACCAGGCGCGAAGAGTATTTTAAGACTGATTCAGGAACGATTTATGTCATCAACACGCAAAGCTCTCCTCACCGGAATCACCGGACAGGATGGATCCTACCTGACGGAGTTGCTGCTGGAAAAAGGGTACGAGGTGCATGGAATCATCCGACGTTCCAGCACGTTCAATACTTCCCGGATCGACCATCTGTATCAGGATCCGCATGAAGAGGGAGTGCGAATGTTCCTGCATCATGGCGACCTCTCCGATAGCCAGGCGATTTCCAATATTGTCATGAAGGTCAAGCCGGATGAAGTTTACAACTTGGGAGCTCAAAGCCACGTTCGGGTCTCGTATGACAACCCGCTTTATACGCTCGACGTGACCGGAAACGGTGCACTCCGTATTCTGGAAGCGGTTCGCATGCTCGCCAGCGAGAAGCCGGTGCGGGTTTATCAGGCCTCGTCGAGTGAGATGTTCGGGAAGGTTGACGAAACTCCGCAGACGGAGACCACTCCCTTTCGCCCTCGAAGCCCCTACGCGTGTGCCAAAGTTTACGCGTATCACCAATGCGTCAACTATCGAGAAGCGTACGGCTTGTTTATCAGCAACGGGATTCTGTTCAATCACGAATCCCCGCGACGCGGCGAAACTTTCGTCACGCGCAAGATCACAAGAGCCGCCACCCGCATCAAATTGGGACTCCAGGACAAACTGTACCTCGGTAATCTCGATGCTAAACGGGACTGGGGACACGCCAGAGATTACGTCGAGGCGATGTGGTTGATGCTGCAAGCGGAAAAGCCCGACGATTACGTCATCGGAACCAATGAAACACATAGTATTCGCGAGTTCCTCGAACTCGCCTTCGGACAAATCGATCTTGACTGGAATAATTACGTCGAAATCGATCCTCGCTACTACCGTCCCGCGGAAGTCGATCTGCTGCAAGGAGATTACAGCAAGGCGGAACGTGAACTCGGTTGGCATCCGCGCACCAGTTTCAAGGAACTGGTGGAACAGATGGTGGAGTCCGATCTCGATCTCGCCGAACGTGAGAAGCATGCGTCACTGATCGGCAAAGACCCGGTTGGATAACGGTAGCCTCAGGTTCTGGAATACGTCTCTGAGACCGTGTTCAACCGGCAATTCAGAACCGCGCCTCCATGGGGCTTACGAGCATGCCATCCCCGAACTGGATACTCTTGGATATTTCGTAAAAATCACTCATCGAGATTTCCAGAAGCACCGTCGTTCACTGAGTATTTCAGCAGGCAAAAAATGCGAAAAACCGCTCGATTCCGGCGATTCAGGCCGAACCCGCGAGAGTTTTTCAGAATCAGAATTTCTCAGTGTCCGGTCATCTTGCGTCGGACGGTGAAAGTCGTTATTACATCAATACATGTCACGCTTTAACAGCGTTTCGGTCAGATAGCTCAGTTGGTAGAGCACTGCCCTGAAAAGGCAGGTGTCGCCGGTTCGAGTCCGGCTCTGACCACTCCGCGATTCACTGAACCTCGGGAAACACAGTGTTTCTCGAGGTTTTTGTGTTTTTGGAGGCAAAATCCTCCGCCGGCGAAGGAAAATCACCGGCGGAAGATTCGATTCAGAAGAATTAAGGCAGCGGCACGCGGACCAGTTTGATGATCCGACCCGACATGTTCCAGTCCTGCACGTAGAGATTGCCGTCGGCGTCCCAGTACGACCCGTGTGTCCCGCTGAAGATTCCCTCTTTCCACTGTTCCTGAGGGATCTTGAAGTTACGTCCCAGTTTCGGATCGGGATTGTTGCCGAGGACCGAAATGATCGTGTTGTCCTTGTTGAGGATCACGACACGACCGTGCAGATCGGGGACCGAGACGAAATCGCCCTGGATCGCGACGGACGTCGGCATACCGAGACCGGTCACCACTTCCTCAATGAAATTGCCGTCCAGATCGTAATGCAGCAGGCGACCTTTCGGTTGGTGATTGCGGTCGCAGATTAACAGACGCGGCGGTTCGTAGCGAGTGTCGAGCGTCATGCCGTGAGCCGTGTGAAACTCTTTCAGACCGTCACCCTTTTTGCCGAAGTGCATCAGGTACTTGCCGTTCTTGTCGAACTTGAAGATCGTGTCGCTGCCGTATCCGTCCGACATGAAAATGTCGCCATTGGGAGCGACGGTGACGGCGGTCGGTCGAATTCGCTTGAGTTCCAACCCCGATTCCTCGGGAAAGCCGAGTTTCATCACGATATCGCCGGTGACGGCGTGAAATTTGATGACTTCCGCGTGATTGTTGCGGGCGGCGTAGATGAACTCGTCCCCCTCTTCGTCGCGGATTTCGATGTCGTGCATCATGGCGTATTCATCGCCGAGGAACTTGCGAACGAGCTTTCCGTCCGGCGAGAAAACGAACAGGCCGATGTTCGCACTCGTATAGATATTTCCCGCTTTATCGACCACGACTCCGCCGTGGGTCGCGCCGATAAGGCTTTTTCCGTCTTCCCCGAGTCCCCAGCCGGGAACGGTGTCGAAGGTCATCGCTCCCGAGCCCATACGGACCGGAGCGGTTTTTTCGGCGGCATGCGTCGAAGCGGAAAACTGACAGATCAAAATCACAATAGAGGTGACGGCAAGTCTCTTCATCGGGGGAAGTCCTGAAAACGTGATGTGTGGGTGAGAAGTTTGTTTTCAGTATCCCGTCAGCCGGACGCCATTGCAACGGGCGTTTTGAGAATCCCGCTCAGACAAGTCCGCGATTTCCGTGCCCGGTTTCTCTATACTCATTTTCTCCACACATTCCAGATTTGAAAGACGCTTCCATGTCGCGATTCGCTCTCGTCTGCTGCCTGATCCAGATGACAAGTTCCCTCTCGGCGACCGAGTTTCAAGGCGTCATCGACGATGCCGAGACAGGGAGACCGCTCGTGGCACGAGTCTATCTGATCGATGAAATGGGACAGGAATTGTTCGTCGAATCGGCGGGCGAGAACGGCTCGGCCATCGTCTATCAGGAACAGTGGGTTCCCATGCCGGGGATTTCGGAAAAGCATACCACCGTGTCGGCTCATCCGTTTCGAGCCGACTTGAAGCCGGGGACGTATCGCTTGATTGTGGAGAAGGGGAAGGAATACTTTCCCGCCGAGATAATGCTGACGATTGAGGAGAAGCCCGTCGAGCAAACGATCCGGCTGAAACGCTGGATCAATCTCGCTGAACGAGGCTGGTATTGCGGCGAGACGCACATCCATCGACGGTTTGAAGAGTTGCCACTGCTGATGCAGGCGGAGGGATTGAACGTCGGTTTTCCAGTCTCGTATTGGACCACCTCATCGGTCGAAGCACCGAGTCTTAATCCGGCGATCTTGCAGCGCGGGAATCGTTCCCGTTTCGGACCTCGTCAAGATCACGGGGCCGAGCCGGTCTGGATCGATCGGGACCACGTCATCCTGCCTCGCAATACTGAGTACGAAATCTTCAACATCGGCGAGAAACGACACACGCAGGGAGCCATCTTCCTCCTCAATCATCAATCGGTCTTCACGGATAAGGCTCCCCCGATTGCCGACATCGCCCGGCAGGCCCACGAAGAAGGGGCTTTGCTCGATCTCGACAAGCATTCCTGGCCCTGGTCGATGATGCTGGTTCCCGTCGCGAAGATCGATCTTTTCGAGCTCTCCAACAATCACGTCTGGCGGACGAAGTTCGGTTTTAAGTCGCAGCAGATCATGCCCGCCGACTGGATGAACGTCGAAATGGAATCTCCCGGGCAGATGACCGAATGGGGCTGGCTCAATTACGGCTGGGAAGTCTATTACACCTTACTCAATTGCGGATTTCACATCGCACCAACCGCGGGGACGGCGTCAGGCGTGCATCCGGTCCCGCTTGGTTATAGCCGTGTCTATGTCCATACGGGAGAGCAGCTGTCAGTCGATTCCTTCATGGATGGTTTACAGCAGGGACGCAGTTTCGTCACCACGGGACCGATGCTGTTTGTAACAGTGGAAAATACTCAATCAGGAACGGTGTTGAAGTCTGAAAAGCAGAAGAAACAGACATTCGAGATCGATGTTCAATCTCTGTCGCAACGGCAATCCGTAACGATGCAAGTCATCGTCAATGGCCAAGTGGTGGAGACCATCGATCCCCATCCGATTCAGACTGACGACGGAGCGTGGAAGATCGACGCGACGACAACAGTGACGCTCGACGATTCCGGCTGGATCGCCGTCCGTTCGATTGGAAAACAGCCGGACGGTCGCAAACGCTTCGCCCATACGGCTCCCTGGTATGTGGAAATGGCGGGACGCCCCGTCACGCCGAGGCAAGAACAAATCGAATGGCTGATCGAGTTGATGGAAGAGCAAATCGAACGCAACCGGGACGTGTTGAGCCCAGAGGCTTTGGCGGAATTCGAACAGGCGCTGAAGGCGTATCAGAAAATCCAGGAACGAGTTGTGGGAAAGTAGATTTCTCGCGCTCATTATTTGTTTTCCCTGTTTGCCAAACCTTCGGCTGTTTTCGTCGTAAGTCCTTAAAGTTTGGAAGATGGGCTTTTTGCAAAACCTCAACTTCACAAGTTCTCATCTTCGAACGAAACCCGAGGGTTTTGATCGGTTTTCACTCCCCTACGGACGAAATGTGTTTTCCGCTGCTGTTTGAGTATTTGTTCTTGGTCTTTTGTGCTTCGTCTTTCGTTTGCCAAGCACCAAGAACAAAAAACAGAGCACTAAAATCTGAAAACCAAATTGTCAAAGATCGCGTTTATTGAGCCGCTCGCGCGAGCGAGCCGGGCCATTGGAATCACATTTAGCCCGGTGTTCTTAAGAACGCGACTGATTGCGAGAGATTCGAACGGGTCTCAAGAAGCCGCCGTCACGTCAACGCAGGACGCCGCTCTCTCACGAACTTCAAACGCTAACTCTGGTACATATGCAATGACAAGAGCAGAATCGGCAAGGGACGAACCATCGACCAACAGAAGTTGTTCAGTGACAAAGAACAAGGAGAGAGGTGAGGACTCGCTCTACGGTTGAGTTGACTCACAACTGATCCTGCCACTCATAGGTTGTTCCATCGACCACGATGCGAGCTTGCATGACATCAAACAGTTGCTGGCCGATTCGGATTTGAAAACGTCCTGGCAAGAGTGTCGGGGCGTGGAACTCGACTGTCATTCCGGTGATTGGGATGTCTGCAGACCGAAGTTCAACGGTCTGAGATTTGCTTACTTCCAAATCGATAGAAAACTCAGGTGACACGAGATGCCGGTCCGGTTGGATGAACTGTATCCTGCAATGTTCACCCTCGGGAATCACTCTCAATTGGAATGGCTCGCCCTGAATCGAATTGATCGCGAATTTACCGATCAATACGCAACCCGCGAAACATGCGAGACCAATCAATGTCTGTCTGGCGATTTTTTTCCAAGTCAGAAATCGTGACATGGTATGGATTCCCAAAATATCTTCGGGTCTGGAGATTCCAATACCTCCCTCTTCATTCTCACCGCATGTCCCAGAATTCCCGCCGCCCCCGTTCCCATTCAGCAAAGTTCTCTGGTGTGATGCCCAGCAATGACGCTGCCTCTGACTGGTAACTCTCCGGAAAGACACTCTCGCAATAGAACAACACTTCGTCGCTGGTATAGGGGTGCTGGAGGTCATGATCGGCCAGAACGAGCTCACGATCCCGATGTTCCGGAAGATTGGCTTTCCAGAGATTATAGGTGTAAAGAAAACGAATCACGACGGCGATGGCAATCTGCTCGATTTGATGCTCGGTAATGTCTGTCTGGATGGGGGAAGTCACTCGATTGTCGTTAAAAAATGCAACAGTGAAGTCAATGGCACGATTCAAGATGGGTCCGAGTTTTTCGGGTGACTGCTTCTCGAAGAGGACTTCTTTGTCTCCCACGACAAGACGCGTCGCCGAACCTTCTTCGATGAGCTTCGCATCATGCCTGGCGAGATAGTCGATGTTGGAGTTCGTCATTTGGAGAAATGCCTGGCAGGTCATACCGCCATGTTAAAAGGAAATCCCGGTCACGTCCTCAATGTACTTCCCGTCCGCCCCCACATCCACGATGCGTATTTCGCCGTTGATAAAGTAGATCATCTGCGGGAACTTTCCGCACGTTTCGTACATGGTCCCCGCAAAACGATTGCCGTCGCTGTAGCGTGCCAGAAATGAGAGAAACGCCATTCCTTGATGATACCAGTCGTCATCCAGAATGATGTTCCAGAAGGTCAGATGGTAGGTGTGGTATTCGACCGTGCCATCGAAACTAGAGGCGTCGTGACAACGCCCAAAATCGTAAACCGGCCTGGCATTGAAATGGGTGAAACGGATCAGGCAGGGGATTTGGTTTCCCGCGTAACCCCAATCGGGGATCGCCGGGAACTCGATTTCTTCAGGATTGGTGGTCGTCGCGAGTTTCGTGAAAGCCTCGACCCATTCCGCGGGCAGGTCCATTCTCAGTTTGGTATAGATCGAGACGGCGTAGTGGGAACTCATGGGACGAAGCGATCTTCACTGTTAGTGGGCTTTCGAGCCCTGAATATACCACTCTGCTGACCCGTACGGTAGAACTCCCTTTCGATTGCTTCCTAGGCCACGCGCACAAAAAAACCTCACCCGAAACAGGTGAGGTTTTCAAACAGGGTGACCAAGGGGACTTGAACCCCCGACCTCCGGAACCACAATCCGGCGCTCTAACCAACTGAGCTATGGCCACCACGTGACGCGAGTTCTGCTCGCAGAAGACTATCTTAATCTCACCCGAAATTCCGTTCAAGCGAGTGGAGCAAATGTCAGATCGGCTTGCATCCGCCGGAAGTTCGCCGAAAATGACACGATCGATCGAAATCCCCGGAAAATCGCTCCGAATCTATGCATGACCCCGAATATCTGAATTTCCTCCAGCAATTTCTGACACCGGAACGCCGATCCCGGTTCGATGAAGTTCTCGATTTTCGGACCCGACATCTCACGGTCGTGCTGGAAAGTCTGCATCAGTCCAATAACGCTTCCGCGTGTTTGCGAAGTTGCGACGCATTCGGCATCCAGGATGTCCATGTGATCGCCAACCGCAACGACTACAAAATTAACGAAGAGATCGATATGGGGGCGTCGTACTGGCTGACGATGCACAAGTATCCGCCCGGGAGCGAATCGACCCGGTCCTGCCTATTGTCACTGAAAGATCAGGGGTATCGCATTGTGGCGACATCGCTCAGTCACGATGCCGCGACGCCGGAATCGTTATCCCTCGGTCAACCGGTCGCGATCGTGATGGGGGAAGAGCGACCCGGCGTGAGCGAAACTGTTTTGGACATGGCTGACGAGTTTCTGCAGATTCCGATGTGCGGATTTGTGCAGAGTCTCAATGTCTCGGTCGCGACAGCGATCCTCCTGCAGAGGTTGAGCGAGCGTCTCAGGAGCGAGCGGGACGATTGGGGGCTATCCGCCGAAGAAAAACAGATCATTCTGGACGACTGGATTGCAAAATCGGTCAAAAGACAGCATCCGAAAGTCGTGCAAACCTATTTGAAATCTCGTTCGTCACGCCAAAAAGGAGTTTCTTAGCGAGAAAGGGCGGGTATTCCTGCCTTCTGGGGGGCTTTGGATCTTGGTGTGTGTGGCTATTTGTAAACATGATGTTGACGTTTGCCAACATAACAGGTCCCTATCTGCAACATAATAGGTCTATCTATGTAAGTTGGTGAGTTCCCCCTTGATTCAATCGACGTAAAAGTTTTCGATACATGAATAGAGAACTTCAGGAAAGTCAACAACTCTGTTGGTTTTCAAATCGCCGTTCGGCGAAATGTTCTCGCCTCATCAATTGATGCCCAATCAGTTGAAAGGAGTTACAGATGCAAAACAAAAAGATGAAGGTTAGTCTCGACCAGTTCGTTAAATTTCTGAAACATCACGTCAATCAACAGCAAGCTGAGAAGGACAGCGACGATTCAGAATCTGTCCTCGATGATTCAGATGATGATTACGTCGTCGATTTCGGGAGCGGTCCGAAACTTGAGACCTCTCCCACCAGCAGCCTCATCAGAAGTTGGCAGGATTTATGTGGGGGGGCTGACGACTAACGTCCCCCCGTTATCAATAAATTTTAACCCTCAATCTCATTAGATTCATTGGAACGGGTGAGGAGTGTTAGGGCCCCGTTTAAGCACATTCGTAATAAGGAGGCTACCATGTCTTCCGAAATTCATCTGAACATGGATTTTCGATTGAATGAGACGACGATTATGGCTTCGTTCGCGACAGCAGAACGGTTGCGTCAGGAACTCGGCGACGGACAATTCGATGTCCTCGACAGTGAAACGCACTCGGACGATGTCGTGAGCGTCCCGCCGGAGTTGTACGACGCGTTCGCGTACTACCTCGATCACCGCGAGCAGTTCACCCGTTCGTAAACTCTCTCATTCCACGCCGAACCCCAATCGGGGTCTTTGGCCCGGTCGGGGGCTTCACCGATTCTGATTTCAGATCGATGAAGCTCACGGCACCGCTCTCCCTGTCGCTTTTACGATGCGAAACAGTTGCCCGCCCCGAGTGAAGATGACGCGATCCTGTTGATCGCGTTCCCTCAAAAATCAGCGTTCCGTTCTTGACCAGTAAATTCTGAAATACTTCACAGCTCCGGCGTTGGCCAGTCGGGGATGCCGACGGCTTCCTTCTGCTTGTAGAAGTGGACGTGAAACGGACGGGTCGGCGACATTTCCGCGTCTTCGTTGACCATCATCGGCAACGTCTTCTGCCACCATTGCTCGTAGAAAGACCGCATTTTGGCAGCGACTTCGCCGTGCTGTTCGATGACGTTGGTCGTCTGTCCCGGATCGGCTTCCATGTCGTAAAGCGTTTCCGGGCCGACGAGGCGGTACTTCTGATTGCGGATCGCCATCCGCTGCCACTGGAACTTGTTGGGATCGGCCCCGGTCGGCCAGCGGCAGACGTGAGTGACTAGGTAACGATCGTCCCATTTTGCTTTCGGGTTATTGATCAACGGTAACAGGCTGCGACCTTCGACCTGAGCTGCGGGGATTTTCGCTCCCGCCAGGTCGGCGAGCGTCGGCAGGATGTCGATGTGGGCCGCGATGCGGTCGATTTCGACGTTCCGGTCGATGTGCCCGTCCCAGCGAACATAGAAGGGGACGCGGACACCCCCTTCATCGGGGCTCCCTTTCATCCCCTTCATGCCGGCGTTAAAGCAGGTATAGTCGGACTCTCCGAGCTTCTTACCCGCTCGTCCGGCTCCGCCTCCGGTGGTGCCGTTATCCGACATGAAAATGATGACGGTATTCTCCATCAGACCCCAGTTGTCGAGATTGGTCAGCAATTGACCGACGTTCTCGTCGATGTTCTCGACCATGCCGTAAAAACCGGCGTGTTTTTCTTCCATTCCCATGTCGAGGAAGCGTTTCTTGTTCTTTTCGGGAGCGAGAAATGGACCGTGAGGAGCGTTGGTAGTGATGTAGGCGAAGAATGGCTTGTCGTTTTCTTTGACGTCTTTGATCCAGCCTTGCGCGGCGGTGAAAAAGACATCGGTGCAGAATCCTTCCGTCTGCATGAAGACGCCGTTATTGCGGACGATCGGATCGAAGTAACTGTTATTGGGGGCGTCGGCGCAACTGCAATCGTATTTCTGTCCGATGCCGCCCGCTCGGGGGATCACGGATGGGACGAAGCCACGAAGGGGAGGTTGATAGGAGGCTGCGTCACAGAGAGCCAACTTACGGAAAAACCAC
>JABURQ010000078.1 GCA_014762625.1 Planctomycetaceae bacterium
AGATGTTTTTAAGAGACAGCTGTGGAGGTGGCGGGTCAGAAACTCAAGTTCAAAAAAGCAGTCATCGCGACGGGAGCCCGTCCCGTCATTCCGTCGATTCCGGGATTGGAATCGATTTCGTATCAGACGAATGAAACCATTTTCTCTCTGACGGAACGGCCGGAGAGCCTCGGGATTATCGGCGGCGGTCCGATTGGATGCGAACTGGCACAGACGTTTGCGCGTTTCGGGATGCGGGTGACTCTCTTTGAGCAAGCCGATCACGTGCTGAGTCGTGAAGATGAGGATGCCGCCCGCATCGTACAAAACTCCCTGGTTCAAGACGGCGTTCAATTGAGGCTTTCTTCCAACGTTAAAGAGTTCAAAGCCTCGGGGATTCAGAAAACGATTGTCTCAGAAACGGGAGGAAATTCGAGCGAAGAGACGTTTGACGAAATCCTGCTGAGTATCGGTCGCCAGCCCAACGTCGAAGGATTAAATCTGGAGGCTGTGGGAGTTGATTATGATTCCCGGACGGGTGTTGTCGTCGATGATTATTTAAAAACGAAGAACAAAAATATTTACGCGGCCGGGGATATTTGCTTCCCTTATAAGTTTACGCATGCCGCCGATTTTCTGGCTCGGAATGTGATTCGGAACGCGCTCTTTCTGGGACGCGCTAAAGCGAGTTCGCTCGTGATTCCGTGGTGTACTTATACCGATCCGGAAATTGCGCATGTCGGTCTCAGCGAACGAGAGGCCCGCGAGCAGGGAATCGAAATCGATACTTACAGACAGGAGCTTTCCGAAGTGGATCGCGCGATTCTCGAAGAAGTCTCCGAAGGATTTGTTAAAGTCCACACTAACAAAGGGAAAGGGGAGATCCTGGGAGCGACAATTGTGGCGCCGCACGCGGGAGATTTGATTTCGGAAATCACTCTGGCGATGGTGCATGGGCTCGGATTAGCGGAGATTGGAAATACAATTCATCCTTATCCCACGATTGCAGATGCGATTCGTAAATTGGGAGATCAATACAATAAAACGCGTGTCACGCCGTTCGTGGCGGGACTTTTAAAAAAATGGCTATCCTGGACCAACCGTGTTTAGAAATGCTTATAGGGGCGTTTAATGCCGGTGTTAATTCGACTCCAAGTATGATCCTACGAACATGTCTTCAGTGAGGCGTCCCTATTATTTCATCAGAGACTTTGTAAATGGGCAAAGTTTCCAAAGGGCTGAGTTGAAAGTCATTAGGAGGATGTCTATTCTTATTTGGTCGAAAGCGATTAGCTGATCGAATTAATGCGCGATCAGGCTCTCGCACACCATCTCCAATTGTAGAATGATACTGATAAGGATTCTCTTATGGCGAAAGCTCCTAGTAATATTTCGTTAGCAGAACTTCAGGCATTGCTCGATGAGCAGAAAAATCGACTGGCCGATCTCAAAAAGAAACAGACTGAGCTGCAAAAAGAACTGGATGAGGTCAATCAGGAAATTTCTGTCCTGGAAGGTGAAGGCAAAGGAAAAAGGAAAGGTCGTCGTGGACGCCCGGCCGGTTCTGGTGGCAAGAAAAAGAAAGTCCGTCGTCGTCGCGCCAAAAACTCCAAACCTTTGAAGGCCTTCGTGACGGAAGTTCTGACCGACAACAAAAAAGGTCTGACGTTGCAGCAGGTGATGGATAAAGTTCAGAAAGCCGGCTACAAAAGCAAAAGCAAGAATTTTAAAAACGTGCTCTATCAGTGCCTGTATCACAATGATCAGTTCGTGCTCGATTCCGACAAGGGAATCTATACTTTGAAGTAAGTTTCACTAAAATATCATTATTCGGGAGGAAGCTGTTCGGCTCCTCCCGTTTTTATGCGCTCTTATTCAGAGCCTGTCTTCAAATTCCATTTTGGCTACGAATGGCAAGCCAGTTCCCCGCTTTTTGTTGGTCTGCATCGTCGAATCCGTTCCAGGAACGGTTTCGATTGGCGTTTATCGATCAAAAATCGGACGCGTTAAATTCACTCGAAACCGATCTCAATAATCCAGCCATGCTGGGGATTCGACTGTTTCCACCGCCTCAATCGGGCAACAGTTCGCTCATTCTCGCTTCGAAAAGCGAATTAGAAGACAAGCTCTCAGCCTCCAATTAATCTTCTCAGCGGAGTGGAATCATGACAGCCCCTTTTTCCGATCAATCAGCGATCCAGTTATTAATCAAACTTCTTTCGGTCCCCGGAAAGAGTGGTGACGAACGGGCCATCGCCGATTTGATCGTCAAGCTGGCTACCGACGCGGGAGTGAAAGAGTCGCAAATCAAAGAAGACAAAGCGTTCAAGAAGAGTCCTTACGGCGGAAACTGCGGTAATCTGATCATTAAGCTGCCCGGAACGTTTCGTGCGCCGCGTCGATTGTTGATGGCTCATATCGATACGGTGCCGTTATGTGTGGGGGCGCGTCCTGTTCTGGATGGAGATGTCATTCGTCCCCGCGATTCTCATACCGCACTTGGTGGAGATGATCGCGCCGGAGCGACCGTGGTTCTCAATACGTTGCTCACGATTCTGAAACATCAACTGCCCCATCCGCCGCTGACGTTTTACTGGCCGATCCAGGAAGAAGTCGGGCTCGTGGGGGCTCGATATGTCAGTCCTCGCGATCTGGGGCAACCGAAGCTCTGTTTCAATTGGGACGGCGGATCGGCGGATGATATCTGTATCGGGGCGACCGGAGCCTACAACGTGAATATCACCGTTCACGGTATCGCCTCCCATGCGGGAGTCCATCCGGAAGCAGGAGTTTCGGCGATCGGGACCGCTTCTCTGGCGATTGCGGATCTGGTAGAGAACGGCTGGCATGGCCTGGTGATGAAAGGAAAAAAACGTGGGACGTGTAATCTCGGAATCATTGCGGGAGGAGACGCGACCAACGTCGTTACGGATCGTTGTGTGATCCACGGCGAAGTTCGCAGTCACGAGGACGGATTTCGCCAGAAAATCCTGAAAGCGGTCGAGAAGGCGTTTGTGAAAGCGGCGAAGAAACTTAAAAACGATACCGGGAAAACCGGTTCCATCGATTTCGAGTGGGATCTGAAATACCCCGCATTTCTGTTGGACAGTCAGGAAGCGGTGGTGCAAACCGCTCAGGAAGCTGTGGAAACGTTGGGCTTAACGCCGTCTCTGGTTGTTGGCAACGGCGGTCTCGACGCCAACTTTCTTTCCGATCGCGGCATGCCAACCGTCACGTTAGGGTGCGGAGAGAAGAACGTTCATACCGTCGATGAGGTGGTCGTGGTGGAGAACTTCTTGAACGGCTGCAAGTTGGGTCTGGAATTGGCGTGCGGTCCGCAGCAGCAGATCTGAACGCTTTTAGATGAGATGTACCAGGGCCACTAGATCAACGTCTCGTCGCAACTGGCAATGTGCTGGGCGCTGGAGACCAGACCATCGACATCGAGTCCCAGATCGGCCAGCAACTCTTCGCGGTCGCCATGCTCGACGAAATGATCGGGGATGCCGACACGCTTTACGCGCTGGCTGTTGAGACCGAGTTGGGAGATCGCCTCGAGGACGGCCGCTCCGAATCCGCCTTGTAGCGTGTTTTCCTCAACGGTGATCAGAAAGCGGTCGTTTTCCAGAGCTTGCTCGATCACCTGGGTGTCGAGTGGTTTGACGAACCGGGCATTAATCACACCGACGTCGAGCCCTTGTTGTTTGAGCTTTTCAGCCGCCACCACACAGCGCGGGAACATCGCTCCGATGGCGAGGAAGTTTCCGTCTTCACCCCAGGAATAAACTTCCGCTTTGCCGAGTTCGACGGGGGTTTCCTCGCGCGACGCTTTTTCCAGTTTGGTTTTGGGATACCGCATCGAGACGGGAGACCCGAGTTCGATGGCGAAGTCGAGCATGGGGGCGATGTCCTGCTCGTCGCCGGGGGCCATCACGGTCATATTCGGGAAGATTCGCATGTAGGAGAGATCGAAGACGCCATGATGCGTCGGGCCGTCGGGACCGCATAACCCCGCCCGATCGAGACAGAACACCACCGGCAAATTTTGGAGCGCGACTTCCTGGAAGATGTGGTCGAAGCTGCGTTGCAGGAAGGTGCTGTAGATATCGACGATCGGAACTCCGCCCGCTTTCGCCATTCCTCCGGCGAAGGCGACGGCGTGGCCTTCACAGATTCCGACATCGAAGAAGCGGTCGGCAAAGTCGGAGCGAATTTTCTGCAAGCCGTTCCCCGCACACATCGCCGCCGTCATCACGGCGACCTTGTCGTTTCGCGACATCACGTCGTAAATGGAATCGGCGACGGCGTTGGTGTAAGCACGCGATTTGCTCTTCTTGATCGCGACGATTTCGTTTTCTTTATTTCGCTCGAAGGGGGGCGGAGCATGGAATTGGACCGGATCTTCGCAGGCCGGCTGGAAGCCGTGACCTTTCTCGGTCAGCACATGCAGCAAGACCGGCCCTTCGATTTCCTTCACCATTTCGAGGTAGCGGCGAAGGGCGTGGAGGTCGTGTCCGTCGACCGGACCGATGTATCGGAAGCCGAGTTCTTCAAATAGCATCCCGCCGTGGAGGAAGCCTTTGAGGGCATCTTTGAAATTCGACAGGACGTGCTCGACCGGTTCTCCCACCACGGGGACTTTATTGAGCAACCAGGCGATGTCCTTTTTCAAGCCGTTGTAAAACGGAGCGGTTCGTGCTTTGTCGAGATATTCGGCGACTCCTCCGACACGGGGGCAGATTCCCATTTTATTGTCGTTGAGGATGACCAGCATGTCTTTGTTCAAGCCGGCGGCGTTGTTGAACGCTTCGAACACAACTCCCGAGGGGAGGGCTCCGTCGCCGATGACGGCGACCGCTTTTCGGCCTTCTTCGGGATGGACGAGGTCGTCTCCCGCTTTGAGTCCCAGTACGGTGGAGACGCTGGCTCCCGCGTGGCCGGTCACGAACAGGTCATATTCGCTTTCCTGGGGGTTGGGATATCCCATCAACCCCCCTTTATTGCGAATGGTCTGGATTTCGTCGAATCGTCCCGTGATCAGTTTATGAGGATAGATTTGGTGGCCGGTGTCCCAGATCAGCCGGTCTTTGGAGAAGTCGTAGGTCAGATGTAACGCGAGACACAGTTCCACAACCCCCAGATTACTCGCGAAGTGGGCCGAGCGATCGGAGACTATGTTGCACAATGCCTCTCGCATCTCGGCAGCAATTTCTTCCAACTGCTCGTCGGAGTAGCCTTGCAGGTCGCGAGGGGATCCAATTTGTGGGAGGTGCTTGAATGTCATGCGTCTCTCGCAGGGGTTAGTGATCGCGGGCGATGATGAAATCCGCAAGTGCCGCCAAACGCTGGCCACGTTCACCTAACGGTTTCAAACGCTCGTGAGCGTCCTGTATCAATTGTTTTGCCTTGTCCCGGCTTTCCTCAACCCCTAATAGTGAGGGATAAGTGAGTTTGCCGTGATCGGCGTCCTTTTGTGTCTGTTTTCCGATAATCTCGGAATCTCCCGAGATATCTAGTAAATCATCCGCAATCTGGAAGGCCAATCCAACAGATTTGCCGTATTCGACGAGGTGATTTCGCATCTCCCAGTCGGCGCCGGCAATTCTAGCCCCCAATGAGAGCGCACAACTCAATAATCGTCCGGTTTTTCTACGATGAATTCCTTCCAGGTGTTGAACATCTTTGATTCCGGAGTCTTCCGCCTCCAGATCGACCACCTGTCCCGCCACCATGCCGGTTGCTCCGGCTGCGGCCGCCAGATCGGCACAACAGGCAGCCGCAACCTCTTGCGGTTGAACATCTTGGGCCATGATCTGAAAAGCCAGCGTGAGCAGGGCATCGCCGGCCAGAATGGCCAACGCTTCTCCAAATTGCTTGTGATTGGTCGGTTTTCCGCGACGTAAATCATCGTCGTCCATCGCGGGCAGATCATCGTGGATCAGCGAATAGGTATGAATCATCTCGATGGCACAGGCGGCGGGCAGAGCATCGACGGCTTTCCCGCCACACGCTTCACAAGCCAGCAGGACCAGAATGGGACGCAGGCGTTTTCCACCCGCCATCAGAGAATAGTGCATTGCTTCTCTGAGCTTATCGGGGCAATTCGGCCCCAAGTCGAGATAGGACTCCAGCGCCGTATCGATGTCGGCTCGATATTCGGTCCAGATTTCCTGCAACAGAGAAACTTCAGTCATCGATGGGTGGTCCGTCACCAGAACCTCGGAATTCTCCAGACCTTACGTTCAGTTAGAGTATCGGTTTTCGGGGCCGGATACAAGCAGATTCGGGAGACATCGCGCGCGATTTTCCGAGATTCAAAACCGACTAACTCCGCACTCGGCAGCAACTTGAGTATGATGGGGGCTGACCGGACTGGTTGTTGAGATTCAAGGGAAGGAGAAAAATGTCGTCGTCACGACGTGTCAAAATCGGACTGGTGCAGATGCAGTGCACCTCTGATACCGAACGTAATCTGAATCGTGCCATCGAATTAACACGCGAAGCCCACCAGCAGGGGGCGGAGGTCGTTTGTTTACCTGAATTGTTTCGTTCGCTCTATTTCTGCCAGACGGAAGACCACCGACACTTCGATCTGGCGGAATCGATTCCCGGACCCTCGACCGAGGCACTTTGTCCGCTGGCGAAAGAACTGGGGATCGTGATTATTGCCAGCCTGTTCGAAAAACGGGCCGAAGGGCTCTATCACAACACGGTGGCGATGATCGACAATCATGGAGAGTATCTCGGCAAATACCGCAAGATGCACATCCCCGACGATCCGCTGTTTTATGAAAAATTCTACTTCACGCCGGGCGATCTCGGCTTTCAGTCGTTCGAAACCGAATTCGGCAAACTGGGGACGCTCATTTGCTGGGATCAGTGGTATCCGGAAGCGGCTCGACTGACGGCGTTACGGGGGGCGGAAGTTTTGTTCTATCCGACCGCCATCGGTTGGCATCCCTCCGAGAAGGAAGAATTCGGAGTCGCCCAGCATGACAGTTGGGAATTGATTCAGCGATCTCATGCCGTCGCGAACGGATGTTATGTCGTGTCCGTCAATCGGATCGGTCATGAAGGGGAACCGGGCGGTGGGATTGAGTTCTGGGGGCAGAGTTTTGTTGCCGATCCGAGCGGTCAGATTCTGGTGAAAGGCTCGACCGATCGGGAAGAGGTTCTGATTGCGGAAATCAATCGGGATCAATCGGACGTCAGTCGCACGCATTGGCCGTTCCTGAGAGATCGTCGCATCGACGCCTATTCCGACATCACGAAACGGTTCATCGATGAGTGAATCACTGCGAGAGGCCGGATACCGTATGCCGGCGGAATGGGAACCGCATCAGGCGACCTGGTTGAGCTGGCCGCATAACCGCGAGAGTTGGCCGGGAAAGATCGAAGCGGTCTGGCCGCGCTATGCCGAGATGGTTGCTGCGCTGGCCCGTTCCGAGCCGGTTCACATCAACGTCAATGATGAGGAGCTGGAACGCGATGCCCGGCGGTTTCTCCAACAGGCGGGAGCCGAGGGAGAGATTCATTTCCATCACTTCCCGACCAACGATGCCTGGTGCCGCGATCACGGGGCGATTTTTGTGACTCGTTCCGGGGCTGACAATCCTCTGGTGGCCATCGATTGGGACTACAACGCCTGGGGAGGGAAGTACCCGCCGTTTGACCTCGATCAACAGATACCGGGCCGCATGGCGCGAGAGCTTGGAGTTCCTTCCTATAAAGGGGGCATGATTCTCGAAGGAGGGTCAATCGAGGTGAACGGAGACGGATTGTTGATGACGACGGAGTCGTGCCTGCTCAATCCGAATCGAAATCCCGATCTCACGCGACCGCAGATCGAGCAGCGATTGCGAGATTGTCTCGGAGTGGAAACCATTTACTGGCTGGGAGACGGCATCGTCGGCGATGATACCGACGGTCATATTGACGACATCACGCGATTCGTCGGTCGTCAGAAAATTGTCACTGCCGTCGAGGCGGATTCGGAGGATGATAACTTTGTTCCGCTTCGAGAGAATCTCGAACGTTTGAGGGAGTTTCGGACTCCTGACGGGGAATCGTTTGAGATAATCGAACTGCCGATGCCGCCCGCGGTTGTCCATGAGGGGCAACGTCTTCCCGCCAGTTACGCCAACTTTTATATCGGCAATCGAGTGGTTTTATTGCCGACCTATCGCAGCGCTCGCGATGAGGAGGCCCGAGAGGTGTTGCAAAGTTGCTTCCCGGAGCGAGAGGTTGTCGGGATTGACTGCACCGACATCGTGTGGGGGCTGGGAGCGTTTCACTGTCTGACTCAACAGGTTCCGCTGGCTTGACCGTCTGTTTTTCTGATGGCTTCAATCAGGAGTCGCCGTCGTCATCGTCGTCTTTTTTCTTACGAATGATGACCGTGCGGCCGTCGCCGGTGACGGTCGTCGTTTCCACGACGGGAAGCTCTCGAATCCGGATCTTGCGGAAATGAATCTCGGCGCCTTCGCTTTGCAGAGAGATGCTGCCGGCGGTTGGAGTGCATCCGGTGATTTCTCCCAGCAAACGATCGTTGACCGAGACCGTAATCCGACCGCTCAGACTTTTGATCGTGAGCTTGTTCCATTGCAGAGGAGAGAGCGTCAGATCTCGGACCTGCAGATTGTTGGCAGACATCGCCTCGCCGAGGGGAAAGATACTGCCCGTCGAAGCGCCGTGAAGTTGGACTTGGATCGAGTTGGGCCAGATTTTGTCTTCATCTCCGGTGTGGATCAGGACGCCGCTGTTGCCGTTGGGATCTTTGGGGAACTTCCATTCGAGCGAGAATTCAAAGTTCTGGTATTTCTTTTGAGTTCTCAGGTAGCCGTGTGGTTCTCCAGCGCAAATCAGCACATCGCCGGTGTTCTCATCGCCGGGAGAGACTTTCCAAATCTGGTTCAAGGCGATTTTTTTATCGGTCGTGTATTGGACCCAGCCTTGCGGGAACTTGCTGAGATCGATCGGCTGGCTGGTTTCGGCTGACGGAACTTTCTTCGTGGTGACCGTCTTAGGTTCCGTTTTTGATTTCTCGGGAGGCGGAGGAATGGGGGATGGAGTCGGTTCCTGAGCGTGTGCATATCCGAGGAGACTCAGGGCGCAAAAACTACTGAGAGCAATCGTGCAGAAACGGCTCAGTCTGGCCGGGTGCGCGATGCTGTGATTCATGTGACGATTTCCACAGGCGACAGATTGAATGATCGAAGTCCTGTCCGAACGGAACGATGAAAAGCTCTATGTGGTTAGTAGATCTATTCTAAGTGCGGGATTCACCCCATTCAACGCCTGCTGGGGCTTTTCTTTGTGCTCAAGCGATCAGTTTTCAGATCTTCATTTTTCCCAAAAAACGGACCACATCACGGTCCGGCAGGTGGGCCTGTTCGAGTCGTTCCGTTGAGAGGAACGGCAGATAACGGTCAAAATCGACGGGATCTACCGTGAAAGCCGGGTTTTTTAAGTGATTGTCGGGGCGCTGCATCTGGCTGCGAGCGAAGGTCTCGAAGCAGAACAGGCCTCCCGGCTTCAGTCCTTTCTGAACGATTTCCGGAATAATCACCCAATCGAGGAATCGGAAGGTCAGGATCGCATGGTAGGAGTTTTTCGGTCGCCATTCGTCGAGATCGGCACAAATCCAGTTTACGGTCACCTCTCGCGATTCGGAGATCTCTTGCGCGGTTTTGATTCCATTCGAGGAGATATCGACCGCATCCACATCCCAGCCCCATTCGGAAAGCAGCAGGGCGTTTTGTCCGAGTCCGCAGGCCAAGTCGAGCGCTCGTCCGGGAGTCGTCTTTTTCAGGCATGCAGTCACCCAGTCATCCGGGGCGGGACAGTTTGCAGGCGACTTGTCGGCGTACTTGCGATCCCATTTCTCCCGGTCGGCGTCGGTCATGAGTTCTGGACCATGTCGATGATCATTTCGCGGACCATTTTGGCATCGGCCCCTTTGACCTCCTTCATCACCTGGCCGATGAGGGGGCCGGCGGCTTGCTGTTTTCCGCCTTTCAGGTCGTCGATCGATTTGGCATTCTGCTTGCGCGCCAGGACTTCCTGAATGGTGGCTTCGATGGCGCCGGTGTCTTTGACGACCGCGAGTCCTTTGTCTTCGATAATCTGGTCGACATCGGCGGGAGAGAGCTCTTGGCCTTCTAGTCCTTGCTCCAACAGGACGGCGAAGACCTCGCGACCGCTTTTGACCGTCAGGTCGCCGTCCACGATTTTCTTCAGCATTGTTCCCAGCACCGGGGGGCGGATGGGAAAGTCATCGATCGTCAGTTCGCGTTCGTTGAGTTCTCTAAGGATATCCTGCGTGACCCAGTTGGCGGCCTGCTTTCCATCTTCAGAAACCTGGGCCGTCTCCTCGAAGTAATCCGAGAGTTGCGGCGAGTGATTGATGATGACGTCGCAGTCGTAATCGGAAAGTTCGTAGGCCGTTTTCATTCGCTCGCGGCGATCCGCGGGGAGTTCGCACATGGTTTGGCGAATGGCGTCGATCTCTTCCTCGGTCATCGTGACGGGAGCCAGATCGGGATCGGGGAAGTAGCGATAGTCGGCCGCTTCCTCTTTGCCCCGTTGGGCGAATGTGGTTCCACGATGGGCATCGAACCCGCGCGTCTCTTTCATAACGCCGGGATCGCCCCATTTGCGTCCCGTCAGTTCATACTCTTCGAGTTGTCGCTCGACTTCGTATTCGATCGCGGCTTCGACGTTGCGGAAACTGTTGAGATTTTTGACTTCGACGATCGGCGTCGGCACGTGGTGACCGTCCGCTTCGAGGATGTGGAGATTGACGTTCGCGTCGCAGCGGAGGGAGCCTTCCTGCATGTTGCAGTCTGAGACGCCGAGGTACTGCATGATCAGACGGAGTTCGTCGAGATATTGTCGCGCCTCGGCCGCCGAACTGATGTCTGGTTCCGAGACGATTTCGAGGAGAGGCGTTCCCGCGCGATTCAAATCGACTTTGCTGTCTTCGCCGCGACCGCTTTCATCGTGAATGTTTTTGCCGGCGTCTTCTTCCAGATGGGCGCGGAGAATGCGAATTTTCTTTTTGTGGCCTTCGGCGTCATCGACTTCCAGCCAGCCGTCGTAGCTCATCGGCATATCGTACTGGCTGATCTGATAGCCCTTGGGAAGGTCGGGATAGAAGTATTGTTTGCGATCCCATTTGGTAAAGGTGGCGATTGAGCAGTTCAGGCCGAGTGCGGCTTTCACGGCCAACTCGTAGGCGTGACGGTTGAGAACGGGTAGCGTTCCCGGCAGAGAGATACAGAGCGGCTGGGTTTGCGTATTGGGAGCGTCAGGGTTGAATTCAGTTGTGCAGGCGGTGAACAGTTTGGTCTGCGTCAACAGTTGCACGTGGACTTCCAGTCCGACCACGATTTTGTAGTCCATCGTATTTGTCCTGACGAATGCGGAGGTCGCGGTTTTTTTACTCGTGATTCGCGAGTTCGGGAACTTTCAGGTGCCAATCGGTCGCCTGCTCGAACATTTTTGCCGCTCGCAATAAGCGGGCTTCTTCCAGCGGCGGTCCGAGGAGTTGCAGTCCGATCGGTAATCCGTCGCCGCTCATGCCGGCGGGAATGCTGATGCCCGGGATTCCGGCCAGATTCGCTCCCAAGGTAAACATATCCGAAAGATACATGGCGAGGGGATCGTCGATCAATTCGCCAATTTTGAAGGCGGGAGTCGGGCAGGCTGGCGAGGCGATGAAATCGACCTCGGCGAACGCTTTGTCGTAATCTTCGCGAATCAGGCGTCGGACCTTTAATGCCTTCACATAATAAGCATCGATGTATCCCGCTGAGAGGGTGTAAGTCCCCATCATGATCCGGCGTTTCACTTCCGGGCCGAATCCTTCTTCACGGGTTTGGCGGTACATGTCGGTGAGGTCTTTGAACTTCTCCGCGCGATGGCCGAAATGAACGCCGTCGTAGCGCGACAGGTTACTCGATGCTTCCGCCGGGGCGATGATGTAATACGTGGCGACGCCGTAACGGGCGTGCGGAAGTGAGACATCCTTCACCTCCGCGCCCAGATTTCGATACACATCGAGAGCTTCGTCGGTGGCCTTGATCACATCTTCCTCCAGGCCGTCTGCCTGGAATTCCTTCACCAGACCGATTTTCAAACCGTCCAGAGGCTTGTCGAGGTCGGTGAGAAGATCGGGAGCGGGTTGATTGATGGAAGTGGAGTCGAGAGGGTCGTGTCCCGACATGGCCTGAAGTAAGGTGGCCGTCGCCGTGACATCGGTTCCGAACGGCCCGATCTGGTCGAGGGAACTGGCAAACGCGACGAGTCCGTAGCGAGAGACGCGACCGTAAGTCGGCTTCATTCCGACGATGCCGCAGAAGCTGGCCGGTTGTCGAATCGAGCCGCCGGTATCACTCCCGACAGCGAGGGGAGCCATTCGAGCTCCCACAGCAGCGGCGGAGCCACCGGAAGATCCACCCGGGGCGTATCCCTCTTTCCAGGGATTGTGTGTCTTTTGGTAGGCCGAGTTCTCAGTGGACGATCCCATAGCGAACTCGTCCATGTTCGTGCGTCCGAGTAGCACGGCGTCCGCGGCCTGGAGTTTTTCGATCGCGGTGGCGGAGTAGGGGGGGATGAAGTCCTTCAAGTAGCGACTGGCACACGTGCAGGGTTGACCTTTATGGCAAACCACGTCTTTGACGGCGACGGGGATGCCTGCAAGTGGACCGACTGTTTCTCCCGCGGCTCGTTTTTCATCGATCGCTTTGGCCTGTGAGAGAGCGAATTCCCGATCGATATGGAGAAAGGCGCCGAGCTGTTGATCGTGACGAGAAATTTGATCGAGACAAGCTTGAGTCAGTTCGACACTGGTGACCTCGCCCTGGTTGAGTTGAGCCAGCAAATCACCAGCCGGGGTGGAGAGGATCGACATGTCGTTTCATACCTGAATCAAAAGTTTCTGGATCGTGTCGCGCCTGATTCGGGGTCGCCTGATGGCTCTCACGCTTTAATGTTCGATGATCTGTGGAACGAGGAAATATTTCCCATCAGTTTTGGGGGCGTTCGCCAGAGCCTCTTCCCGCGGGAGAGGGGCGCGGCGTTCGTCGTTCCGAAAGACGTTGGTCTGCTCGATCGCATGCACCATCGGCTCGACATCCTCGGTGTCCACTTCTTCCAGAACGGCCACGTAGTCGATCAGCTTAGATAATTGCGGACGGAGCTCGGCCACCTCTTGTTCCGAGAGGTTGAGGCGGGCCAGTTCGGCAACTTTGCGAATATCGTCTTCACTCAGCATGAGTTCGGTCCGGTCCCAGGTGCTGATGCGGAGGGGAACAACAATCTCAGATCAGGCACCGGGAACGGTGAAGGGCTGACGCACGACGGCTTTCTGGATCTTTCCGCTGCGGATGCAACTGGTGCAGACGCGTTTGCGAACGACCTCATCCCCTTCCTGCACGCGGATGCTCTGCAGGTTGAGTTTGAATTGTCGTTTGGTGATGCCGGTTGTTTTGCGACCGTTTCCGCCGAGATACTTCGGCTTACCGCGTTCTTCCTTCTTGTTTCCGCGACCGGGCTTTTTCCCGCAGACACTGCACTGTTGTGACATTTCTGGACTCCACGTATTTCGAGGCGGCCCTGAGGGCCGGTTTGGTGATCTGGAAAGAATCGATGAGTTTAGTCGTTTTGCGGGGGAATTCAAGGCAAACGAGGGCTGTTGCTGGCCGGTTGTTGCGGCAAATTCGCTCCGAATTTTAACGGAATATCTCCGTCTCTGGTCCCGATTCGGCTCCGCAAAACCGTCAAACTTTGACCCATTGTAAAATTGGGAAATCAAAATGACAACACTTCGCATAGAAAGGATTGCAATCGTGACAGCGGATTAATCGACAATTCCTGGTACGAATTACAAGACTCGGAGAACCGGCACATCCTGCCGGAATATATAAGTGTCTGTTGTGTATGGGGATGTGTCTAATTTGTGTTTATTTTGTGTGCCGTCTCCGTTTTGGCACACCGGATGAATTACCTGTTTCGATGTGATGACAAATTGATTTGGTTTTTTTGAACCACTTGCAGACTGTCATCGTAATCAACAACCACAGAAATGATTTTCAAGGAGACAGAAACATGTTGGTACTCACACGGAAGCGTAACGAAATGATTCGCATTGGTGATGACGTTGTGATCAAGGTCATCAAGACCGGAAAAGGGGCCGTCAAAATCGGCATCGATGCTCCCGGCAATGTCCGCGTTCTGCGGGCGGAACTGGAAGCACACGGCGAGATGGAAACGACGGAGGAGGCGGAGGAAGAGGAAGTCGGGCACCGCCCCGAACTTCTTCTTATGCCCAACGCCGTCTGATCGGAAAACTTTTTAACCCACAACGAAACTGACTCTGACTTTTTCAATCAATCATCCGGCAACGATGTCGGAGATCACTCACAAGGAGACTTAATCATGAAGACCTCATTTTCAAATCGACGAAATGCGGGTGTGTGGATGAAATGGACGTTGGCTGTTCTGGTGGTGCTGGGAGCTGCGTTCAAAGCGGATGCCCAGGACCCGTACGGAGCTCAGACTCCCTTCCCGGGACTCGACGGAACCTATCATTCCACAACACCTGTTCGAACTGACGATTACTTCAACGACGGCTACCACTCTCGTTACCCCACTCGTACGACTCCCGCCAACAACGACTTCAACGATCGTTGGTCGCCGCAGGATTTCGACTCGGGGAGGAGGTGGCCGACACCGACTCGCAACGACCGGGACTTTGATTTCCCGGCCAGCACTCCGACTTATCCGACGACTCCGACGAGGGACCGGATGCCGGTTGTCGATCCGGAATTGGAACAACTGCAGAAACAGCAGCAGAATATTTCGTTCCGCTACAGCAATCCTGTGTTGATGCGGTTCATGCAGACTCTGGACGTCAATCGGGCGGTGACCCTCTACCGCGAGATCAGCGATATGGTCGATCGTCGACATATGAATCCGAGCAGTTACTCGGATCGCGTGGAAAAG
The DNA here is from genome assembly GCA_014762625.1 of Planctomycetaceae bacterium. Lineage (GTDB taxonomy): Bacteria > Planctomycetota > Planctomycetia > Planctomycetales > Planctomycetaceae > JABURQ01. The sequence goes on from JABURQ010000078.1 coordinate 14,986, forward strand.
AGTTTGGAGAATCTGTCTGCCGCTGCGGAGAATACCGACTTCCAACAAGCCAACAACCTGCGTCTGTCGGCTGCCGGAATCGATACCTTCCAACAGGCCATGACGTCGGTCTCTCGACAAATGAATGTTCGGACTCGGTCCGATGCCGAGAAGGTGATGTCGCAGTCCATGAGTGCTGCCCGACAGTACCTGGGATTACCTGCGGAGGTGGTGGCGATGGAGTTCATTTTCGGAACCACCGATACGCTCGATAAATACTCGGCGTTCGTGCCCGATGATGTTCGTCAAGGGCCGTCCGCGTCGGCGGTGGAGGATTCCGTGGTCGGGATCGGTGTCGAAGTGAAGCCGACTGAAGGAGGAATCCGCATCGAACGTGTGTTGCCGAACGGTCCGGCTCATGAGGCCGGTCTGGAAGCGGGGGATGTGATCGTCAATATCGACGGTCGGTCGATCGGCGGCATGTCCTTCAATCAGGCGGTCGATATGATCGGGGGGCCGTCCGGGAGTCGTCTCAGTCTGGGGCTGAAACGTTCCAGCGGGCCGGCGTTCGCGGTGAGCATGATCCGTCGTCGAGTGGAAATTGAGTCGGTCTCCGAAGTGCGGATGCTCGACAGCAACAACGGCGTCGGTTACATCCGGCTGGACAAGTTCGCTGAAAAATCGTCTGCCGAGATGGATGCTGCCTTGTGGAAACTTCACAACGCGGGGATGAAATCGCTGGTCTTCGACTTGCGAGGTAACCCCGGCGGTTTGTTGACGACGGCGATCGAGTTGTCCGATAAGTTCCTGCCGCAAGGAGTGATCGTTTCGACGCGAGGTCGTCTGGCTCAGGACAACATGTCCGAGTCGGCCCAACGTTCGCGGACCTGGAAAGTGCCGCTGGTGGTGCTGGTCGATGAGAATTCGGCCTCCGCGTCGGAAATCTTTTCCGCCGCGATCCAGGAGAACGGACGAGGCGTGATCGTGGGACGTAAGTCCTACGGTAAAGGAACCGTGCAGACGCACTTCCCGCTCAACAGCGTGTCGGGAGCCCTGCGATTGACGACCGCCAAGTTCTACTCACCGAACGATCGTGAGATGGCGGGAGCTGGCGTGACTCCGGATGTGATGGTTGACGACTTCAAACTGGAGACTCGTCAGTTGAAGTCGGGGGATAAAGACCTCCAGGCCGCGTTGCGAATCGCTCCGCGACCTGAGTTGGCTCAGATGGCCGAGCGTTCGGCTCAACCCCGCACGCCGGGAATGAGCATCTCGGATACTCGGTTTTGATCACCCTTGATTGACCGCTGAGAGACGAAGGCACGGCTCGAAAGGGCCGTGCCTTTTTTATTGGTGATTTTGGATTTGGACGCGAAGGGAGGAAGTGAGAACACGGATGAGACTGAAGAAACGGATTGTCACGGAAGAATAATGGGGGGCGGGTGGCGGGGCGCACTGTGACACAGAAGCCCCCGAGAGAGGTATGATCAGGTCGAGCGGATAGCCCCGTTTGCTCGCCAAACGGGGTGCGTTAGCACAAGAGGTAGAAGCTTAACCACGGATAACACAAATGAGAAAAGTCTCGCGCAGAGGCGCTGCGACGCGGCGAGAGAAATAGAACAACATTCGACATCCACTGTAGGCCGATTCTCCGAATCGGCACCTTCGATGTTGATGAAGAAAAAGAATCGTCATGAATTCGCGACGGGGTGACAGACTCGCAAGAGGCTAGGTGTCAGAACCGCAAAGTTCGCGGAGGACGCAGAGAATAAGGCTGACTGAAGACAACTGAAATTTCCGAAATAGATTGATATACAACAGTGATTATGCTCAGATGATCAAACTAAACTGATCAAAGATTCAAAGAAGAATAAAGGGAACACAATGCCGAATCAGCTCATCAAACTCTCCAAGGTCGTGATTCACAAATACAAGTGCATTGAAAGTGACCAAGAGTTTGATGTCGACGAGAATACCACTGTCCTTGTTGGAATGAATGAGTCCGGCAAAACATCGATCTTGGAGGTTCTAGCTAAAACAAACTACTTCGAAGATGATGATAATTTCAAACTCAATGCGACCCACGATTACCCTCGAAAAGAGAAGAAGAAGATGGACAAGAGCGATCAAAAAGCTCCTGCCATTACTTGCACATTCACTCTCACCGAAGAACTTTTGCAGTCTATTGAAGAGGATCTGGGGAAGGGAGTCTTTACCGAGACAATGCCCTCCAAAACTTTATATTACAATGATAGGCCGATCTGGACGAATTATTCAGGAGTTGACCTCAAGAAATTTGTCACTCACAAACTGGATGAATTGGGATATTCAAAAAACGGATTCGAAGAAAAGCTTCTGGCCGTGAAGTCGATAGAAGATTTGGAGAATTTAGCACAAGAATTGGGCACTGATGAGAGCCCGATATCTTTTGATAGCCTCAAGCGATATTACAAAAATAGTTGGGGCTGGAATGGCTCTCCACTAAATGAATATGTATTAAATGAATATGTATTCCGTACTCATATCTCCAAAAATCTACCGAAGTATCTCTATTACGATGAATACTACACACTACCCTCGCGAATTAGCATAGAGGATATGCAGTCCGAATCGCTTGAAGAATCAGAGCTGAAAACCGCTAAAGCTCTGTTTGAACTCGCGGACATCAATACCGACGAACTTCTCAATGCATCGGAGTTTGAGGATTTCAAAGCCGAGCTTGAAGCAACACAAGCAAGTATCAGCGAAGAGTTATTTGAGTATTGGTCAGCCAATCAAAATCTTGATATTCAGTTCGATATAGATAAGGTTGAAAGTACACAAAGTGGTACAAATCCACAGGGACAAGCTGTCACCAATCGGATTGTAGAGCACATTTTGGATATTCGCGTACGCAATAACACAACAAGAGTCTCTCTTCCCTTGAAAAATCGCAGCAAGGGTTTCAACTGGTTTTTCTCATTTCTGGTGTGGTTCAAGAAAATCCAGGAAGATGCAGATTCGGCATACGTGATTCTACTTGATGAACCAGGACTGAATCTTCACGCATCAGCCCAGGCAGACTTGTTACGATTCATCGAAGATCTGTCAGAAGATTATCAGATCATTTATACAACCCATTCGCCTTTCATGGTTGATTCAGAGCAACTGAATCGCGTGCGCACAGTCGTCGAGACAAAAAAGGGATCATCAATATCCACAACCATCCAAGAAAAAGATCCTCGCACTCTCTTTCCGCTTCAAGCAGCTCTTGGTTACGACATAGCGCAAAACCTATTCATTTCCAAAAACAACCTTTTGGTGGAGGGCGTTTCTGATCTGATTTACTTGCAAGGCGTTTCAGCTTTGTTGGAGGGAAAGGGGCGAACGTACTTGAATCCAGAAGTGACCATTGTGCCTGTAGGAGGACTAGAAAAAGTAGCTACGTTCGTTTCTTTACTCAGAGGAAGCAAGCTCAATTTCGGCTGCTTACTGGACTCTAGCATCGATCAATCGAGCCAGGATCGATTGAACAACATGGTTCAACACAAGATCATCAAACAAAAACAGATCGTCTACTTCGATGAATTTGTGACTGGAACTGAAGCCGACATCGAAGATTTATTCGCAAAAAGCGAATATCTGGATCTGTTTAACACTGCTTTTGATGAGCATGCTGAGATTGCAGAGGCAGATCTTGACGCGGGAATCAATCGAGTTATCGCACAGATCAACACACACCTGGGAGTAACGAGGTTTAATCACTACAGGCCTGCTAATGAATTTGCAAAATCAGAGGCAGCTCAATCTGGGCTGAGCGATGCGACCCTTGATCGTTTTGAGGCGGTATTCGAACACGTCAACAAATTCTTTAAGTAACTCACTCTATAACACCCAAAACGGAGACTTAAAAGCACGAACAGGATTGCTCCCATTCGTGCTTCTGATGTTTTTGTGGCGGTATTTCTGGCCGGTGGAACCGGCCTTACATCCCAATCAGATTGGACACCTAAAAAATCCCGAGTTGGTCGCGGGCGTCGTCTGTCATCCGTTCTGGAGACCATGGCGGAGTCATCACCAGCGTGATGGCGGCTTCGTCCACGTCGTCGAGTTGCTCCAGTGCCATCTTGGACTGATTGATGATCTGCGGTCCGGCGGGGCAGGCGGGGGAGGTGAGGGTCATCTCGACGAAGACTTTCTTGCCCTCTTCGTCGTAATTGACCGAATACACCAGACCGAGATCGACGATGTTGATCATCAATTCCGGGTCGATCACCTGCTTCAATGATTCGAGATATTGATCGTCTTCGGCCATGATATGGGTTCCTGTTTGGAGATGTTTTTTTGAGACCTCCTCACCCCGTCCCGGAAAACGAATTCCGATTGCTTGCGCCCTCGACCTCGATCCTCGCTAATCGCTCGGCGGTCTCGGTTACACTCCAAAGTAGGAGACGGTGGCATGCAGGTTGTCTCGATGATTCGCCAGCCGACGCTGATTGTGGCCTTCTCCTCCTCTAAAGGAGAAGGTGGCCGAAGGCCGGATGAGGAGGTGATAAATTATTTACTCTGGTACTTCAACGTAAATGCCATCGTCGCGGACGTCAACATTCATTGTCTGGACCGGTTCGGTGGCCGGCATGCAGAGGGCTTTGCCGTCCTTCAAGTCGAACTTGGCTCCGTGTCGCGGACAGACGATGGCACAATCTTCAATCGGTCCGTCCGTGAGCGGCTGACCGTCGTGGGTACAGACATCTTCAATGGCGTAATAATCATCGCCGATGCAGACCAGTAATGCCGGCAGATCGTCGATGATAAAGGATTTGCGGTCTCCCGCTGTGAGTTCACCCGGTTCGGCAACCTTCTCGAATTCGGCCACGTTGTTCCTTTGGTTTGTTGTACGTCGCTCATGCCGACTCGGAGAGTCGGCCTACGTGAGGGCGGCTGTGATTTGTTGTGGGGCAGGGGCTCCCTGCCGTATTGTTCTAAGTCGCTCGTGCCGACATGGAGTGTCGGCCTGCGTGAGAGCGGAATGTTCTTGGTATCAGTCGCCGATGCCCAGTTTCTGGATGACGGCGTCGTTCAAGGTTTTGCGAACCGCTTCGACGGGGATGCGGTCGTAGACGGTCTGGAAGAATCCTTCGACGATCATGTGCATCGCTTCGTAACGGGAGAGCCCGCGGGACATGGCGTAAAAGACCTGTTCTTCATCGACTTGTCCAGCCGTGGCTCCGTGAGTACATTTCACATCGTCGGCTTCGATTTCGAGGCCGGGGATGGCGTCCGTTCGGGCGGTATCGGAGAGCATCAAGGCGTCACTGCGTTGGTAGCCGTCTGTCAGTTGAGCTTTCTTGTCGACTTTGATCATCCCCCGCCAGATCACGCGCGACTTGTCGCGGAGCACCTCTTTGTAGAGGAGGTCGCTGCGGGTTTGCATGTCGTTATGAGTCTGTTGGGTGTAGTAGGAGATTTTCTGTTTGTCGGTGGCGAAGGTGACGCCGTTGACCTCGCCGACCGAGCCGCGACCGTTCAGGACGACATCCTGATGAACGTGGGCGAGTTTCGCACCCAGCGCGGAGACGGTCCACTGGACGAAGCCGTTCGCCTCGACAAGGCCGGACTGATGGGCGAAGTGGTAGGTTTTCTGATTCCAGTTCTGCAACTGCACGTATCGCAGGTTGGCATCTTTGCCGACAATCAATTCGACGCAGCCGAGATGCAGACCGGGGGATTCTTCATCGCCGGAAAGTGTTTCTTCCAGTAACGTCGCGGAAGCGTTATCTTCAAGGATGACCAGCGTGTGGCTGAGGTCGGCGGTTCCCGCCTTGGTCAGTGCGATCAGGGAATGCAGGGGGGCATCGACTGAAACATTGGCGGGGACGTAGAGGACGGTTCCGCCGGTCCAGAAGGCGGCGTGCCAGGCGGAGAATCGATCCCGGTCCGGCGTGACCGCTTTGGTCATTAAATAGGGTTCGAGAATCTCGCGATGCGTATGCACTAATGCGGAGAGATCGCCGAACACGACCCCTTGCTCGGCGAGCGAAGGATCGACCTGAGACAAGGTGCAGTGACCGTTTTCGTGAGTTACCTGGCCTTTGAACTCGGCTTCATTCTGTAATTGGGTTGCGAGTTTCGAACCGGTCGGCGTTTCGGAACTGAGAGCGAATTTCTGCGGTTGAAACGTCCGCAGATCGACCCGTTTCCATTCTTCCGGATCGAGCGGCTCGCAGAGTTTTTCGTTGTAAATGTCGAACGCTTTTTTTCGCAGGTCGATCACCCAGTCGGGATCGTCGCGTTGCGCCAGAAAGGCCTCGAAGGCTTCCTGATTGAATGTTTCCGGAGGTGCTACGGTGGTAGTGCTCATGAGCATTTAGTAATTAGTAACTAGAAATTAGTAATTAGAGACAGAAAGGAGTGGGAAGTGGTTTATCAAACATACACATCGAATTATTGACTAAATCCTACCTCCTAATCACTGACTCCTTTCTTACCCGACAGAACCTTCCATCTGTAATTCGATCAGGCGATTCATTTCGACCGCATATTCCATCGGCAACTCTTTGACCAGCGGTTCGATAAAACCGGTCACGATCATCGAGGAGGCTTCCGCTTCGCTGAGTCCGCGGCTCATCAGGTAGAAGAGCTGCTCCTCGGCGATTTTGGAGACCGAAGCTTCGTGCTCGATGACGACGTTTTCTTCATCGACTTCAATATAAGGATAGGTATCGCTGCGACTGATCGGGTCGAGAATCAACGCATCACAAACTACATTCGATTTGCAGTCTTTGGCGTGTTTATCGACTTTCACCAGGCCGCGATAACTGGAACGACCGCCGTCTTTCGAGATCGATTTCGAGATGATGCGGCTCGACGTATGCGGGGCACAGTGGACCATTTTCGCACCGGCGTCCTGATGCTGGCCTTTGGAGGCGAAAGCGATCGAAAGCGTTTCGCCACGGGCGCCCGGTTCCATCAGGTAAATGGCCGGATACTTCATCGTCAGTTGCGAACCGAGGTTTCCGTCGACCCATTCCATCAGCGAGTCGCCGTAAGCCATCGCTCGTTTGGTGACGAGGTTGTAGACGTTGCTGGACCAGTTCTGAATCGTCGTGTATCGACAGCGGGCGTTCTTCTTCACGACGATTTCGACGACCGCCGAGTGCAGTGATTCGCTGCTGTAGGTTGGAGCGGTGCAGCCCTCGACGTAATGGACTGAAGCTCCTTCATCAACGATGATCAGGGTTCGCTCGAACTGTCCCATGTTTTCCGAATTGATACGGAAGTAGGCTTGGAGTGGGAAGTCGATCTGGACGCCTTTGGGGACGTAGATGAACGATCCTCCCGACCAGACCGCCGAGTTAAGCGCGGCGAACTTGTTGTCGTTGGAAGGAATGACCGTTCCGAAGTATTCGCGAAACAATTCGGGGTGTTCCCGCAGAGCGGAGTCGGTGTCGGTGAAAATGACGCCCTGTTTTTCGAGGTCTTCCTGTAGCGAACCGTAGACGACTTCGGACTCGTATTGGGCTTTCACGCCGGCGAGATATTTCTTTTCGGCTTCGGGAATCCCCAATCGGTCATACGTTTTGCGGATGTCGTCGGGGACATCGTCCCAGCTTTTCTCCTGGTGATCCGAAGCCCGCATATAGTAATAGATGTCCTGGAAGTCGAGTTTTGTAAGATCGCCTCCCCAGTTCGGCATCGGTTTGTCTTCAAAGATTTTGAACGCTTCGACGCGGAAGTCGGTCATCCATTCCGGTTCGTTCTTCATTTGGGAAATCTGTCGGACGATTTCCTCGTTGAGCCCTTTTTGACTCTTGAAGACGTATTTGTCCGTAGGGTCGTGGAATCCGTACTGGTATTCGCCAACGCCTACATCCTGTTTGGGTGAATCAGTCGCCATAATCGGCTCCTTGGTATTTCTGAACGACCCGCAGGCCGTGGAATCTCAAACGGTCAAATTATTGTGCGAGTGCTTCGGTTTGTTCTTGTTCGGCGGCTGCCTCCGGGTGTCGCTCGCGGATCGCCGCGTAGCCTTCGGAGTGAATCTCTTCCGCCAGTGAAGCATCGCCGGTTTCCACAATACGTCCGCCCATCATGACATGGGTGTACTGCGGAGTGTTGTATTGCAGCAGTCGTTCGTGGTGTGTGATGATCATCACGCCCATCTCCGGGCCGGTCAGTTTGGTGAGACCTTCGGAGACAAAACGAACGGCGTCGCTATCGAGTCCAGAGTCGGTTTCGTCGAGGATGGCGAACTTCGGCTTAAGCATCGCCAATTGCAGGATTTCCATCCGTTTTTTCTCGCCGCCCGAGAAGCCTTCGTTCAAATAGCGGCGGGCGAATTCCATTTTCATGTCCAGCGATTCCATCTGCTGTTTGAGTTCCTTGCGGAATTCACGCATCGGCACGAGCCCTTCGCCTTCCTTACGGTCGGGGTTTCGAATGTTCGAGACCGCGTGCCGCAGAAAGTCGGCGACTTTCACGCCGGGAATTGTGACGGGATATTGAAACGCGAGGAACAGTCCCAAGCGGGCTCTTTCGCTCGGATCGAGGTCGTTAAGCTTCGCTCCGTCAATTTCGACCGATCCCTCAGTAATGGTGTACTTGGGATGTCCGGCCAATGCATAAGCGAGGGTGCTCTTTCCGGAGCCGTTCTCGCCCATTAAGGCGTGAATTTCTCCCGCTTTGACTTCGAGATTGACCCCTTTGAGAATGGGGGTCTCTTCCACGTTGACGTGCAGGTTTTCGATCTTCAGCAGACTACTCATAGCGGTCGATTCCTCAATCGGAATGTCAGTAAATGGTAATGATGTAATGATATTATTAACCGGAATCGCTCCGGACGGATCACGGAGAATCCACGCCGCGATTTCGCTTCGCTGGCGCGAATGAAATCGATCCCGACGCCCGATTGGGGCGAGAGGCGGGTTTCATCAATGATTCACAATGAGAGAGATAGTCTCTCAAGCGTTGCTGGATGTCGCAGGACAAACGCCTCAGGCGGTTGCGGTGCTTTCGGCGACCTTGCCATACCCGGAGTGGTGGGGCAGGGCGAGTTCGTCGGTGATTTTTTCACCCTTTTGACCGAAGCTGGCGGTGCCGGACACTTTGCCCAGTTTGCGAGCTTTGATTTTGTCCTGGATTCGCATCAATCCTTCGAGCAGAGCTTCGGGACGCGGAGGGCAGCCGGGAACGTAAACGTCCACCGGCACGACCAGATCGACCCCTTTGACGACGTGATAACCGTGCTTAAAGTACGGGCCGCCACCCACCGTACAGGCTCCCATCGCGATGACGTATTTCGGGTCGGCCATCTGTTCGTACAGACGACGGACGCGACTGGCCATCTTGTAGGTGACTGTGCCGGCAACGATCATGAGATCGGCTTGCCGCGGCGTGGCCCGAAAAGCACCCGCACCGAACCGGTCGATGTCGTATCGAGACGCTCCGGTGGCCATCATTTCGATGGCACAACAGGCGAGTCCGAAAGTCATCGGCCAGACGCTAGACTCTTGCGCCCAGTTCATGGCTTGTTCGAGGGTGGTCGTAATGACGTTTTCTTCAAAGCGTCCTTCGATCCAGGTCATTGTCGTGCTTTCCTGCTCTAATGGGCCATTCCTTCGACATCTCGCCGGAGGATTGACCATTTCTGTGAATCTGTAGCAGCGTTTAATGTAACCGCTGCTCGGTCGGAATCAAAGGTTACGAGCCCTCTGAAACCGGGACAAATTCGCAGGAATGATGCCCATCCATACAACACTGTGTGCGTTCGATTTTCATTCCTAGAACTTCCTCGAACACCGACTGCTCTAACTCACAAATTGAGGAGTCGAGTGTGGCGAGGTCGTGATAGGGACAATTGTGTTCTCTTAAAACGGGTAAATCTCCCTCGCGATCGACTTCCACTTGAAATCCGCGATCGCTGAGAGAATTCTGAAGTTCCCGGAAACGGTCCAAAGTGGTCCGCCCCTGGAATTTACTGCTGTATTGTCTGATTAAGGATTCTTTGATTCGTTGAGTGACCCGCTCGCGAATCTCGGGCTCTTCGATACGCATCAGTTCTTTCCAGAGAATCAATGCCAGATCGCTGTAATTATCGCCCAAAGAACGCAGAGCGTCCGTCGTGACGCGATATTCGTGATAGGGGCGACCGCGTCCTTCTCGCACTGCATGACGTTCGACCAATCCCTGTCCTTCAAGACGTATCAATCGCTGTCGGACGGCCGTCGCGGTGACGCCAGTCATATCGCAAATTTGCTGAATAGTGGAGGCACCCATGCGGTGGAGCTCGTTCAGAAACTCGCGGTCTTGAGAATCGATTGTCTGCTGCATGGTCTGTTTCTTCTGGCGGACGCTAGTCGTAGGTCGTTTATTAAGTCCTTATATCTTAGACATATTGTAGGGGGATCCAATGTTTTTGACAATTCTCGCTGTCAATAATCGACGAATTGACGGGAAATCTCTGTTCTGGGTTCCGATCAAGCAAAAATGATTGTTCCTAAGTTCTTGCTCGTTATACTGTTTGAGTCATTTGAATCGAGATCGGGCATGCGTCGGCGCTACTAAAGCCAGATCGCCTGAATCAACAGAGTCTGCAAGGAATGTTTCTCATGAAGAAACCGCATCATTTCGAGTCGCCCCGCTATCGATGGCTGATCAGTTTGGGGGTCGTCTTATTCGGCTTGTATGGCCTTTGTCATTCAGGATGGGCACAACAGGCCGACGAAAGTCAGCCTGTCGCCGAACAGGTAGAAAAAGACATTCCTTCATCTGAAGAGTCTCGAACGCCAGCGGATCAGGAGGACAGTCAACAGGAAGCAGTCGTTTCTGTTGCTTCACAACCAGTGGTGCCGCCGAAATCGAGCGTCCCGGCAATTGAAGATGCTGAAGAAGCCGCTGCGCCTGGATTTCTTGAACGAGTCGATTCGGCCTTTGCGACCGCCGTCGACTATATGGCGAGCGTGTTGTTCTATCGTCTGGGAGCAGATAAGGAAGAATACGTCGTATTTTCCGGAAGTGACATCTATGTTCGTCCCCGAGGGACTGATCAACCCTTTAAAAAACTGACCCCGGAGGGAATCTCTTCAGACGAGACGATTGCTGCCGACGACCTGGAAGCTCTCTATTATCGCAAAAAACTGATTGACGCCGTCCCCGCCGACGATCGCTACTTTCGCTACGGGAAGCTGGAGGGGAAAGAGATCGAGTACATTTCGGTGAAACTTCCCGATGTTGTAGTCGGAGGAAAGACACTGAGTCTCAGTCACGGGGCGAAGCTCGTCAAAGAAGGAGATGCCTATCAACTCGTCGGGCCGATGCGCGGGAAGCTCGACCCCGAGACTTCTTTAACCGAGGAGCAGGCCGAAACTCTGGCCGACGCGGGTTGGCTGAAGGGAGGCAATGATTACATACAGTCCGGCAAAGTGGGGGGCGCGCCGGTTGTGGTGTTGTGGCTGGCGTTGGGAGCCGTCTATTTCACGTTATATATGAGAGGTGTCAACTTCTGGGGATTTTCGCACGCCGTTGAAGTGGTCCGCGGGAAATACGACAACCCGGAAGAAGACGGCGAAGTAACTCACTTTCAGGCGCTCATGTCGGCTCTTTCCGCGACGGTCGGGCTCGGTAACATCGCCGGCGTCACCATCGCGATGACGCAGGGGGGGCCCGGAGCGTTCTTCTGGATGATCCTCTGCGGCTTGTTCGGCATGACGAGTAAGTTTACCGAATGTACGTTGGGGCAGAAGTATCGCACCGTGAAGCCGGACGGCACGATTCTCGGCGGTCCAATGGGATACCTCAAAACGGGTCTCGCGGAAATTGGTCTCGGCGGACTCGGTCGCGTGTTGGCGTTTCTGTTTGTCGTGATGTGTATGCTGGCCAGCTTCGGTGGCGGTAACATGTTCCAGATCAATCAATCCGGCTCGACCCTGTTGGAGCAGGTACAATCCAAGGAACGAAAAATTGTCGCCAAGCTGGATAGCGAAATCGAAGCAGCGGCCAGTGTCAAAAACAAGGCACGCGTTTCGGAACTGCGTCAGGAAAAAACCAAGCGGCAGGAAGAGATCGATAAGTTCTCTCAAACTTTTAACGTCGTTTACGGTATCGTGATGGCGATTCTGGTTGGAGTGGTAATCATCGGCGGTATCAAGCGGATTGGTGCGGCGGCCGAGAAAATCGTTCCGACGATGTGCCTGATGTATATTGCGGCTTGTTTGTGGATCATTGTGACGCACTTGGGAGAAGTGCCTCCTCTGATCGGGGCGATCTTTACGGAGGCTTTCAGCGGTGACGCGATTCGCGGAGGGCTGATTGGAGTTCTGGTGATCGGCGTTCAACGCGCCGCCTTCAGTAACGAAGCGGGAGTCGGCTCCGCCGCCATCGCGCACTCCGCCGCCAAAACCGAAGAGCCGGTTCGCGAAGGAGCGGTTGCGTTGCTAGGGCCGTTTATCGATACGATTGTCGTCTGTTCCATGACGGCACTCGTCATTCTGATCACGGGAGCCTGGGACAATCCCGATTGGATCATTCGCGACGGCTTGTCGGGAGCCGCTCTGACGTCGCAGGCGTTTGAAGAGGAAATCAGTTGGTTCCCGTGGCTGCTCAGTATCGCGGTGGTGTTGTTTGCGTTCTCGACCGTGATTTCCTGGAGTTATTACGGTGAACGATGTTGGGAGACATTATTCGGTGCTCGCAGCATCATGCTGTACAAGGTGTTGTGCGTGATGTGCGTTTTTGTCGGAGCAATTGCGAATGCCGGATCCGTTCTCGACTTTTCTGATATGATGATCCTGTCGATGGCGTTCCCCAATATTCTGGGTGTCGCGCTTCTTTCTCCGAAAGTGAGAGCCGATTTGCTCGATTACTGGAAACGCTACCAGGCTGGAGAGTTCAAAACCTACAAGTAAGCAATCGAATACAGGCGAGTTTCCGGCTCGTACACCTCGTTTCAAAACGTGAGATTGACCCATGAAAAAGAATTGTGTCGTTGTTCCTGTTGATTTTTCCGACAATACCGAGCCCGCCATCAAGGCCGCCATGGAATTTGTTGAGAGCCCGTCGCAGGTAAATGTGATTCACGTTCTGTTTGCGCTGGATGCGGTTTCTCCGGGAGTCGTGTTCGGCGGTGTGACCGACGAATCTCGCGAAGCCAACATCAATGAACACTTCGAAGCGTTGAAGCAAAAGCTGGGGGCTCCCGACCTGGGAACCGAAGTGCGCGTGGGAAATCCTGGTTTGGAAATCTCGGAATATGCGAAAGAACTCAACGCCGACCTGATCGTGATTCCGTCGCACGGCTACCACGGGTTCAAACGGATGGTGCTCGGTTCGGTCGCGGAGCGGGTGATTCGTCTCGCGGAGTGCGACGTGTATGTCCTGCGTCGCAAAGACGCGGAGTGAAGTCCAGAATGACAGAATTTCATCCTGCCGCACTGTCCACCGACGAGACCGCGCTGATCATCCTATGGAGCGACGGCCGGTCGGATCGTTACCCGTTCGGCGTGCTGCGCGACTGCTGCCCCTGCGCGACCTGTATGGTCAAACGAACCGAAGAGATCGAAGAAAAGCCGGAGGAAACTCTGTTGCCGGTTCTTTCTCCCGAAGAAGCCGGCCCTCTCAAATTGACCAAGGTCGAAGCGGTCGGCAATTACGCCTACGCGATTCATTTCAGCGACGGTCACAACTCGGGGATCTACACACTCGATTTATTGAGACGTCTGGGGGATGAGTTGTTGCGAGTCTCCCAGAGCTAATGAACACGATTATTTCCCTTCCGCCTCCCATTTCTTCATCTGCTCGATGTTACGTTGGATGATTTCAAAGCGTTCCGGGCGGCGTTTTTTGATCGTGTTGAGATAAACGGCCATGTCGCTGTCGTACATCGCGCCTTCCGGTTGAGCCCCCAGGTCACCGGTTTTCTCGATCCATTCGTGCAGGTTGCCGCGCATCCGTCGCAGCATGTCGGAGTAATAGGGATCATGTACCAGATTGTTCAGTTCCCACGGATCGGTCTGCATGTCGTACAGTTCTTCCGGCGGGCGGCTCTCGGCCATCTGCAGCATCTGGTATTTGTCCAATTTTCCGGCGGCTTTCAGTTCCTTGAGCCGGATGAGAATTTCTTTGCCGTCCTTGTAGGCGTTGGGTTGCAGATACGGTCTGTCGGGATAGAAGTTGCGAATGTATTTGAAGCGTCCGTTCGTGACGCCGCGTATCCGATCGACGGTTTCATCGCAACGGTCTCTTGCGCAGACCACGTAATCCCGCGGTTCATAATCCTCGGCTAAGAGATCTTTGGATTGCAGGTAGTCGGGAATCTCGATCCCCGCCATCGCCATCGAGGAGGCGGCCATATCGATATGGACCACGACATCATCGCGAATCGTCCCCGGCCTTAATCCGGGTCCATTGACAATGAGGGGGATGTGCATGCCTTCCTGATAGCAGAATTGTTTTCCGCGAGCATGTGAGATGCCGTGATCGGTGATCAGGAATATGACCGTGTTGTCGCGAATATTTTCTTTTTCCAGACGTGCGACCAGTTCTCCCACTTCGTGATCGGTCCAGCGGACGGTATCGAGATAGGCGGCCCAGTCGTCGCGAATCACTTCGTCGTCGGGATAGTAAGGAGGTAAGTTCACGTCGGCGGGATCGGTGACGCTGCCGAGTTTCTCTGTGACGCGTTTGCTCCAGTTTTTTCCTCCGCGGAATTTCCCGCCGTGCAGTTGAATCTGTGCGAAGAAGGGCTGCCCCCGTTTTCGCCCCGACCAGTCGCCGCTGTCGTAGACCGACGGGTCCCATTCGAAGTTGTAATCGGTCTTGGCGATTTTGGGGGAACCGTGCGGAGTTCCCATATTGCAGGTCCAGTAGCCGGCGTTCTGGAAGTATTCGGGGATCAGTTTGACGTGCGACGGCAGATTGATTTTCATTTCGCCACGACCGCTACGATGGTGGTGGGCGCCGATCGAGGTTTGATACATACCGGTGATTAATGCCGACCGACAGGTCGAACAGACGGGGGCTGTCACATAGGCGTTCGTGAATTTGACGCCGGTGGCGGCGAGTTTATCGATGTTCGGCGTCTGAATGGTGGTTTCGCCGTAGCAACTGAAGTGGGCCGACATATCCTCAATGACGATCCAGACGATATTAGGCCGTTCCGCCGCCGGGAGCGAAGCGACAGAGATCAGCAATGCAAACAAGACTGGAAACAAGCGCGAAAGCAGGGACATGAGTTTATTCTCCAAGCAGAGTGGGTGTGCTATTACTCTGACTGATTCGTGGGGCCGGATCAAATGGAGAACCGCTGATTCCTGAATCAAAAGACATTCCCCGGCGGTCACTGTTCCGGTGAGGAGCAATCTTTCCTATAATTTTCGAGTAGTCATCTGGCTCTTTTGCGGAGCCGAGATCCGTATCCTCCAACGGTTTTCACGAACTCATGAACGATCCCGATCTGACCGGCTCTCACATTCTGATTGTCGACGACAACATTCCCAACTGCGAACTGTTGGACGCATATCTCTCGGACGACGATTACGAAATCCGTATCGTCCACGATGGGCACGCGGCGCTCGAAGCGGTCGCGGCTCACGAACCGGACATCATTCTGCTCGATATTATGATGCCGAGGATGAGCGGCTATGAAGTTTGTCAGAAATTGAAATCTGAAGGGGAAACCCGGGGGATTCCGGTTCTGATGGTGACGGCGCTCAACGAAAGCGGCGACATCGAAAAAGCGGTCGCTGCGGGATGTGATGATTTCCTGACCAAACCGGTCAACAAACTCGAGTTGCGGACGCGAGTCCGGTCGTTGTTGCGTGTTCGGCATCTCGCCAACGAACGGGATCGTCTGCTGGCCTACTTACAGGAAGTAGAAGAATCCCGCCACGCTCCGCCCGATTGATGGATGGATTTCCGTCATTGGAGGGTAGGGGCTTTGAAGATCCAATCTGGGGTTGAGAAAAATGGGGTTTCCGGCTTGAATAGATCAATCAAACTTGGCTGATTTGATACTTACGATATTTATGTCACTTCGTGGCCACGCTGTTACGAAGTGAAACTGAACGATAACAATCATTATTGCCCCATGTCCGGTACCGAATCTGTATCGCCGCGCGTCATCATTAAACCCAAGCGGGCGCTCCCCTTTTTCTCGCATCATCCCTGGGTTTTCGGCGGTGCTGTACTGCGCCTTGAAGGAGAGATCAAACCGGGAGACGAAGTTGCCGTCTTCACGCACGATGGGACCTTCATCGCGTGGGGTCTGTTCAATCCTCACAGTCAGATTCGAGTGCGGCTCTATTCGTGGGACGAGAATCAGCGCATCGACCGGGATTTCTGGTCGCGTCAACTCGATTCCGCCTTTCGCATTCGGATCCCGATGTTTCGCGAGGCGGATGAAGAAACGGCGGCTCGACTTGTCTTCAGTGAAGGAGACGGGCTTTCGGGACTGGTGGTCGATCAGTTCGGGGAATGGTTGCTGGTGCAGGTGACGTCGCTGGCGGTGGCCGAACGGATTGAGGTCATCCTCGATTTGCTGTCGGAAAAACTAAATCCCCGCGGCATTTACCTGCGCACCGAGAAAGGGATGAACGAGCACGAACAGCTCGAGATGCAGGACAGTCTCGTGCGCGGCGAAGCGCC
This sequence comes from Planctomycetaceae bacterium, assembly GCA_014762625.1. Lineage (GTDB taxonomy): Bacteria > Planctomycetota > Planctomycetia > Planctomycetales > Planctomycetaceae > JABURQ01. Next base: position 31,582 of record JABURQ010000078.1, read on the forward strand.
GCCTGAGAAGATTCTGATTCGGGATGCCGGCATTCGTTACGAAGTCGATGTGCTCGAAGGCCAGAAGACCGGGTTCTATCTGGATCAACGGACTAACCGTCGGGCCTTTACCAACTATCTTCCCCCTCAAGCCAGAGTGTTGGATGCTTTCTGCTATTCGGGAGGTTTCGGGCTCGCCGCCGCCATTCACGGTCACGCTGCCTCGGTCCTCGCTGCCGATACCTCGGAATCGGCGCTCGATCTCGCCCGGGCGAACGCCGAACTCAACGGCGTTGCGGAGAAATTCGAGTTCCGACAAGTCGATGTGTTTGACGATCTCGGTACGTTGATTGAGGAAGGGGAGGCGTTCGATGCCGTGATTCTCGACCCTCCCAAACTGGCTCGCACGCGGCGCGGCGTGGACCGGGCGATGAAAGGGTATTTCAGCCTCAACAGCCGGGCGTTGGACCTGTTACCTCACGGCGGATTGCTCGTGACGTGCAGTTGTTCTGGACTGGTTTCGCGGCACGATTTTGAAGACATGCTGGCGCAAGTCGCGACTCGCAACAAACGCAGTATTCGGATTCTTGAAGCCCGCGGCCAGGCCGCCGATCATCCGGTCTCCACCTGGTGCGCGGAAACGAATTATCTCAAATGCTATATCTGCTGGGTCGACTGACTCCGGGAACAAGACCAACATGGGCCGTCGATCCTCCAAATCGAAAAACAACAAGGCGTACGGCATTAAATCCGCCGAACGACTGCTGATCGAACATTTGCCCGAAGTGACGGGCCGGCAGATCGCCTGCACTTCTCTGGGACGCGGGCAGCTCGCCGCTCAGCTCGCCGACGATTACCCGGAAGCGAGCGTGACCTGTTTGTTTCTCGACAAATATCTGGCCGAGCGGGCGTACGAAGCGCGACAGCCGATGCCCGGTAATCTCAAACTGGTCTGCGATACGGATCTCCCCGAAGAAGAGTACGACCAGATCTTTCTGCCGCTACCGATTCGGGGTGAGCG
>JABURQ010000102.1 GCA_014762625.1 Planctomycetaceae bacterium
GGTGATGTTCGCGGGAGCCGGTATGGCGGCCGCCGAGATTCCCGCCGAATACTTTTCTTTGGATGATCGGGCACGGGCCGCTTCCTGGAGTTCCGCCGGGGACGCGATTGGCGCGAGTCCCAAGACATATGCATTTCTGAAGTCAGTCAGCGACGCACAACCCACCGAGAAAAAACCGACCCGCCCCCGTTCGACCAGCGGTTTCTAGATCACTCCCTGTGCTTGATTTCATGACCGCCATCTCCCGCCAAGCCGCTTTGATCACTCCTCGGGGACGAGGAGCAGTCGCTACCTGGTGGATTCGTGGGGATGTAGAGAGTTGGCAGAGACTCCCCTTTGAGTCGGCGATTTCTCTCACACCCGTCGATCAACCGCTGGGACGGATTTTGTTCGGACAGTGGCGTGGGGAAAAGGTCGTGTTGGCTAAAACCGGGGAATTCGAATGGGAACTCCACAGTCATGGAGGAGCCGCGGCCGTTAATCGTCTCCAAACGGATTTGGAGGAAGCGGGCTTTCAAATCATTTCCTGGCAGCAGTCACTGACTGAAAAAACGACGCGGTTGGAATCAGAGTTTTTGATCGCGACGACTCAGACCGTCACCTGGAAGACCACGGAAATTCTGCTGCGACATTCGGCGGATCATTTTCTCCAGCGTCTCCGTACCTGGAAACAGAAACTTGCGTCCCCTTCCCCGGAATTGGAGGAAGTGATTTCCGAATGCGATGAGATTCTCCGTTGGGAAACTCTGGGGCAACGCTTGACCCAGCCGACGAGAGTGGTGTTAGCGGGAGTTCCCAATGCCGGGAAGTCGAGTTTGCTGAATCGACTGGCGGGGTACGAACGAACGATCGTGCAAAATCAACCGGGGACCACTCGAGATGTCATCGGAGTGGAGATCGCCTTGGACGGGTTTCCGGTGACCCTCACGGATACAGCCGGCTTACGGATGACTGAAGACCGTTTGGAATCTCTGGGAATTTCAAAGGCCCGTGAGGTCTTGAAAAAAGCGGATCTTATCGTGCATCTCATCGATCTGACTTCGGAACCGATCGACGAAGAGCGTCAATTCGATGCACAATTTCCCAACGCAATCACCGTGCTCCACAAATGCGACGCCACCGCACACGCCACGCGTCAACCCACTTCAGATCTTCGCGTCTCCTCTCTGACCGGGGAAGGACTCGATCAGTTGATCGAGGCGATCGTGCGACGGTTATTTTCTGAATCGCCCGATGAGCAACAAATCATTCCCGTCACGGATCGTCAGTGCCGTTTGCTGGCGACAATTCAGGACTCCCTCAGAGAGAACGATCCCGCGCGGGCGATTCACGGAATTGAAACTCTGATTCACGGTGAACAACATCCGACCTCTCAGTCAGCACGATAAGGAAAAGACCCCACATGTATCTGGGAATCGAAATAGGCGGCACCAAACTTCAGGCCGCTGTCGGTGAGGACGGGCAAATCGAAAAAATCGTTCGTCGAACGGTAGACGCGCAGCGGGATGCGGAAGGGATTCGCGAACAATTGTCGGAAATCGTACCTGCCCTCTGCTCCGAATTTCCGATCCGGGGTGTCGGTGTCGGCTTTGGTGGACCTGTTGATGCCGCGAACGGAATTGTCACGACGTCTCATCAAGTCGCTGGTTGGGATGATTTTCCTCTCTCGAAGTGGCTTACGGAACTCTCGGGAGCAAACTGTCAACTTCTCAACGATTGCGATTCCGCGGCTCTGGCGGAAGCTCACTTCGGTGCGGGGAAAGAGGCCGGTCGCGTTCTTTATCTCACCGTGGGTACGGGAGTTGGGGGCGGGTTCGTGATCGATGGTGTCGTTCAGGGAACCGATCGGCCCGCTGCGACCGAGATCGGGCATCTACGACCGGGGCTGGATTGTTCCGACCCGCATGCGACGGTCGAATCAATCTCGAGCGGTCGCGGAATTGAAAACGGAATGCGACGTCTGATGGACGAGCAGCAGGACGATGTCGAGCTCCTGGAACTCAATCTGAGCAAAATGGAGGATGACGAAACACTCTCTGCTAAGGAAATCTGTGCTTTAGCCGGTGAAGGGAACCCGCTCGCTTTACAGGTTCTCGATCGTGCGTGTCGGACACTCGGATGGGGCATTGCTCAGGCAATTACCTTGATGGCTCCGGAGGTTGTTGTGATTGGAGGAGGTGTCTCTCTCTCCGGCGAAAAACTGTTTCTGGGACCGGTGAGAAAAGCGACTGCTGATTTCGTATTCCCCGGTCTCGCAGAGAGTTACGAACTTGTTCCCGCCGCGCTCGGCGAAGAGGTTGTGCTCTACGGGGCTCTCTCTCTCGCCGCTTCCGGTTCCGGGACTGGAAATTCCTGTTGACGGGATTCCACATCTGTTCTAGGGTTTCGTTCTCTCCAGAACCCCTTTCCCGGCAATTCCTTTGCCAGAACTGATTTTACAAATTCCACAACGAGACGCGCCATGCGCCATCAACTAATGATGATCGGCGTCGGACTGTGTATTTCAGTCACGATGAGCGCCGACACATTTCACGATTCCGTCTATGGAGCAGACACCGCTCCCTCGGAAGTTCAAAATCCTCATCCGCGCGTGATCGTCACCACGATGGGACGATTGGTGGAAGGGAAAATCACCTACTCCGCGGGGGGATATGTGGTGGATGTGAGAGGCGGATCGTTTCTGGTGCCGTTCCAGCTTGTGAAATTTACAGCCGACTCGCGTCACGATGCCTACGTGCAATATCGCAAGTTGATTCCCGAGGAAACCGCCCAAAACCATTTGCGACTCGCGAAATGGTGCTTGAATTATTCGCTGGTCAATGATGCAGTCCACGAACTGAAACAAACTCTTTTCCTGGATGAATCTCGAAAAGATGCCGCACAACTGCTCGCCGCCATCGAACGTCGACGTCGGCTAGGCACCCTGGGAGAAGAGAGCGAGATGACGACACCTCGCGAGCCTGCCGTCAAGGTCGCGGTCTCCTTACAAGGGCTCTCTCCTGAGACTGTGAAGGAATACAGCTCAGCGATCCAGCCGGTGCTGATGAATAATTGCGCGAAAGCGGGTTGCCATCATTCGCAAGCCGACAACGACTTTCGTTTGAATTACGTTCGCGTGACCGGGTTCGGCAACCGAATCGCTTCCTCGGAAAATCTCGCGGCGGTGATCGATCAGCTCAATGTGGAAAATCCTGGACAAAGCCCGTTTCTGGTCAAAGCACGAGCCAATCACGGAGAGGCTCGAAACACACTCGTCTTTTCGCCTCACGGGAAAGAAATATTAGCGCGGCTCGAAAAGTGGTCCGTAAAAGCCTCTCGGGAGTTGTCTCCACAGCAGAGTTTTGCGAATTCTTCGTCCGGTCACTCGATGAGAGAGACTCGAAAACGTGTTGATGACCCATCGAACAAAACCATCACCCGGGAATCTCTACCGAAAGACAAAGAAGTATTTATCGAGGAGATTCTCAGCCAACAACGCCGCGATCCATTCTCACCACAACAATTCAACCGAAACGTTCGCCCATCGGGGAATTGAATGTTTCCGCGTGCAACGACAAGCCAATCAGATTATCCAGAAGGGATTCTTTCCGATGTACCGATCCATCTTGTTTCTGACGATCGCCTGCGTGTTGTATTCGTCTGTCGGCTGTGCCAAACATACGGGATCCGTCGTTTCCTCCGATCCTTTTGAGATGGAAGGAGATCCCTTCCAGGCCGCCGAGCAGGAAATGAGTTCACCACCGCCGTCAGAAGAATCGATGTACGCCGCCAAGACATCCGCCCCCATGCCTCAGCATCCGACTCAGTGGAGTCGCTCTGAGCCGGAAGCGACGCAAATGTCATCGTCGAACTCCGCTGGATTTGCTTCGACCGGAACGCGGATGCGATTCCAGGCATCGGCTCCGATGCCGGAAATCTTGGCCGAGAAACCGATCGCTCGCAAACCGATGGTCCCTCCCGTCAATGCCTCAACCTCAATGGCTCCCACACAGCGAGAATCGCCGGTCTCAACGATTCAGAGCGCAGAATTCGTAACTAACGCCAATGCTGATTCGGGAGTCACTCCTGCCGGCTTCGAGCGTTCACAACCCGAGCCTCGGTCAATGCCGAAGTTCGAAGCCGCTCCCGGTGAATCGCCGGCGAGTCTCGAAATGCCGGTATTCGCCGAGGACGAGAACTCCACATCGACGACCACGGATTCATTTACATCACAAGCTACGTCGGACGAATGGTGGAAGCAGTAACGGTCATCCCTGGCAATATTTCTGAATGAGAGTGCGATAGAGTTCGGTTCCCTGTTCCAATTGCTGGAGACTGATCCACTCGTCGTGTGTGTGAGCCTGGGCGATGTCTCCCGGACCGCAAACCACGAGGTTCTTGAGTTCGGTGAACATCGCTCCGTCCGTGCCGTAAGCAACGGTTTTCGCGGCGTCCGAATTCGTCAGTTCCAGCATCTCTTTGATGAATTTTGAATCGGGATCGGTATAAACGGGATTTCCGCGAATTTTCTCGTCGTAAACCAATCCATACTTTTCGGCCAGACGTTGAACTCGGTCGAAAAGTTCATCGGAATCAGTTCCCGGCATAGGACGGAAGTAAACCGTACAGACACTCTGCGGCGGTGTGATGTTGACGGCGGGAGTGTGGTCGTTGATACCGATATTCCAGGTGACGGTGGGAGGCTGGAATTCATCATTCATCCAGCGCGGATCGGTTTCGGTTTCCTGATGGATGGCCAGCATTTCCTGCAGAAACGGGATCATCGCCAGATTGGCGTTGAGACCATCCCGAGTGCTGGAATGAGCGGCACGGCCCTCCGAGATGACGCGAAACCCACCAACACCCTTATGAGCATAGACGACCGATAACAAAGTCGGTTCGCCGATCACGGCCGGCGTTTGAGATTCGACCATCTCTCGATAATACGTCGAGCGGGCAACAACATCCGCCGCGCCACCGAATCCGATTTCTTCATCGGCGGTGCAGGTGACATACACAGGAGCGGTTTGGCTTTCTGGAGGGACGGATTCACAAGCGGCGAGAAAACAGGCCAGCGAACCCTTCATATCGCAGCTTCCGCGCGCATACAATCGATCCTCTTTCAGAACCGGATCAAACGGTCCATGTTCCCGATCGAGCCAGTCTTCCGCCGGGACGACATCGGTATGAGCGAAATATCCCAATCCTCCCTGACCGGGACCGCGACAGCCCACAACCGAAACTTTCAACACATCTTCCGCGTCACGATACTCCAGGTATTCGACCTCGAATCCGAGGTCTTTGAGTTTCTCAGCGACATGATCGGATATTTCCCGATTACTGGTCGAGCTGACAGAGGGAAAACGAATCAAGTCTTTCAGGTACGTCAAAGCATCCATTGAGAGAGGAATCCAGTCTGGGTTTCAGAGTATCGGGGATCGTGGCTCGGTTCAGGACATCAATTCGGAGGCCAAGGCCTGTTTCGTCTTGTCCCACATTGCTGCGGACAACACATGCCCGGTCTCAGGTTCGATGAACCAGGACAATTTTTCTTCCGCGTGCATGGATTGATACGCTTTTTCAATCACTTCCATGCTCCAGGGAACGTCTTCGATGGGAGTCCCTCGGTCAGTTTCTCCAAAATTAAAATGGAGCCGACGGGGAGCAATGAGCGCGGCGATGTCGGGAGTATCGCCGTACTGGTGAATTCCGGGTATAAAATTCGGAAAACAATGCAGCATGTGTTCGCGATGAATACCTCGATATGTGGGCAGACAACAGTTTGCCACCAGGCATTTCAAACGCGGTTCCCACGGTCCCACCAGCCAGGTATGCGTCGATCCCATGGAATGCCCGTAACATCCCAGACGATCCGCTCGCACTTCCGGAAGTTCGCACAAGACGTCCACGGCACGTTGCATGTCCCAGATGTTTTTCCAGGCCAGACATTTGCCGTCGACCGTCCATTTCAAGAACTCGAAACGTTCATAGCTCATCCCTTTCTGGCGTCCGGTTTTATCCTGCCGCTCCTCAAAGCAGAGTGCATCCACGCAGAAGACCACATACCCCTCCTTAGCGAACGCCACGCCGGTGTGATGCATGGGATTACCGGCAAGTCCTGCCGGTTCGCTTTTTCCCAAGTGAAACTGTCCGGCGTGTTGATGCCAGATCGCGATTCCGGGGGCAGGATTTTCGGCGGTCGCGGAATCCGGGATCAGTAACCATCCCTTCAACCGTTCTTCTGGAGAGACTTCATATGAGACCGCTTCGAGAAGATAGCCTTCTTTTCGTTCCGTGGTTTGACGTCGTTTGAGTCGAACGGGATGCGGTTCCGGCCAGGCACCTCCCAATCCGTTCAATAATTGTTCGCGAAAGTCTGGCGAAGTCATCGTATTCTCTGACAAGCTAGGCACTTTTCCGTGGGAAAATTCGAGCGTTCGTGCATTTCACTCTGCTATCGAACTCGAATCAACAGAATTCGATCCGGGAGCGGCGTGAATCACAGCCTCCCCTTCGACGCACTCTCTCTGCTCCTCCTATCTTCACAAGAATGACAGGCATATTCGATACAAACTCCCACAAAACCACAGATTTGAAACAAGAGATCGAATCGACATAACCGATACAGTTTGTACGACCGCATCCTGTGCGGTTTCGGAAGCAGCATATGTGAACTGCTTCTGAAGTCAGAAAATTGCTGATTTCAACAGTGTCCAACAGGATTGTAAGAATGGCTATTCGAATCATCCGCAGTCTCCTGTGCCTCGCCTGTCTATGCTCCACAGGCGTCGGATTTGCTCAGCTCGCTCCTTACGGAAGCGGGGGAGCGGGTGCTTACTCATCTTCCCCTTATGCGGCATCGCAGGGATATAGCCCGACAGGCTATTCGGGGTACACGGCACCTCCTCAAGGAGTGATGCCGATGAATTACGAACGACCTCTTCCAGGCTCTCCCGAGGCGATTGCGAACGGGATGTATATCCCGGATAGTCAGGTTCTTCCGACCGATCCCGGCAACGATCGAGCTTTCGACCGGGTCTTCCGCAAGGTATTCGATCGCAGTTGGATTCGACTGGAAGCCCTTCACTGGGACGTCGACAGTCCCGGGAGCCACGTGCTTGGAGCGAATCCTATCGCCGATCAGGTCGGCGATCCGATCGATCCGACAGTCATTCGGCAAATCTTCGATCCATCGGGAACCTCAATCGGCTTCGGTTTCACTCCGACCCTCCGTGGGATGAGCTTCAACGACAATAACGGAATCCGCGGAACCTTCGGACGAGAGGACTCCTGGGGATCTTATCAACTCAGTTTCTGGGGCATTGAAGAAGCGAGTGAGACACAGAGGTTTGACGATCTTTTTGGTGGTACAAACTTCTTCCTCACCACCACATTAGATATCGATAATAATCTGACAAACTATGCCCTGCTGGCAGACGTGTACGAGAATGTTGCTTACGAGACCAGCCTCTGGGGTGCGAACTCGGAATTCCGCGTTAATACAGGTCAGTGGCCGGATGGCATGAACGTCCAATGGGTCGGTGGGATGAATTTCACTCAACTCCACGAATCGATGCGAATCAATACCGGATTTAATAATCAAGGCTTAAATACGCTGTTGGAGTCTCGGATTGAATCCAACATCATGAATAATATGTTCGGTCCCGTCGTCGGGTTGAATGTCGATTTTGAAACTCCCTGGATCACGTTCGGGATCACTCCCAAAGCAATTCTCAGTGTGAATCAGATTCGGTACAGCATCCGGACAGAAGATCTCGCCTATGTCGGAGATTCCGGGAAATCCGAACGTAACGATTACGAACTGTCTCCCATTCTCACTTTGGCTGTTTATGCGAAACTTAAAATCAATGATTCCTTCTCACTGTACGCCAGTTGGGACGGAACCTATTTGTCGCGCATCGCACGTAGTGCCAATACCATCAACTACAATGACAACTCTGCAACTGCACGAACCGACCTGGGAATCAACCGCAATCTGAACAGTTTTACGATGAGCGGGATCAGCGTCGGTGGAGAGTTGTTGCTTTACTGAGTTAGCTCGAAGCGTGACGCCGACAGCCTAAAAAAAACCTTCCGGAAGAGATAAAAGCCTCTCCCGGACGGTTTTTTTTATGACTCGCTTCAATCGAATTTTGAAGATTAGGGAGTGGGGGCTGGTTCACCATCGACCTGCAACGTTCCAGGACCAATCAACCCTAAGACGGTATCAATCGGGTTCATGTAGGTAATAAAGAAGTTACCGGCGAAGAGCAGACCGACGGGATGTCGACCATCGCGCGTGACCACCAGAGAACCGGAATCGCCGGGGCCGCTGAAAGAGCCGAAGAAATTGCTGTCGGCCACCACACCAATCTGACCGCCATAGATCGCGGTGATAGGCATCGTGGGATCGGCTGGGTTGTCTGCGATGATCACAGAAATGGTTGAATTCACCAGTAGAACAGTTCCCGTTGTGAAGAGAGTCGTCCGTCCATACTTCATCACTTCCAGGTCGAAGCTCGCAGTCTGAGTCACTTCGCTGGGCACTCCATAGCCGTTGCAGGGCGTGGCCGTCGATGTAAGCAACGGAGTTGTGGTGGCAATGGAAGCATCAATCAGATTGACGAAGTTGTTCGTGGTGATCGCGGTCGTCCAATCGTACAGTTGGCCGACTACCGAGTCCGAGGCGAAGGCACAATTAAAATCGATTGGGCCGGGTTGAATCACGGGGTCTCCAGCTTGGGCAAAACGAAAAGAAAGATCCGCGCGTCCGTTGTCAGCCAATACGTGAGAATTACTGAGGATGAACTTTTCCGACTCATCATTAGTATTTTCGAGGCGACAACCGAGAGTACCCGTCGCACAGGCATCAATTTTCTGGTTCCAACCGGAAACTCCGATGGGAATCGGACGTTCAAAGTAGCGGGTAGGATCGTCAAAGCAGTTCCCCGCTAAGGGATGAACGGGAAACCCAACACGTCCACCGCGAGTTTGATACAATTCGGCTTGTTCCTGGACCAACACATTCACAGGAACGCCGTCTAACTGGTCGGGAATTTTTTTCTTATCCGCAAAGTTTTTCACAAACACAGTCACGCCGGACGACCCATCAGGATGCCAACCGGTGGCGACAGTATGAACGCCCTTGATGTCAAACAGCTTCTCGGTCCATGCGTCGGTCGCTTTAGTGGCTCTGGCCACTTCTGCGTTGGTCGGAACACGAGGACGAGGAGCGTGGACTCCGCCAAGCTGTTTGTCGCCGTTTCCTTCGTTCCCAGCGAGGGGAGTCGGTTCGGGCCCGGGATCGGGAACCGGTTGAATTCCGGAGGAATTATTCGCTCCGCCATTCATGCGGGCGTTTCCGGCTTGGCCTGCCAGAGGAATGAGAGGATTGGACTTTCCTTTTTGGTTGGCCGAGGCGACCTGGGTGTCTGGAGTGGTCCGAAGCTGATACAGTTTTGCTGTCAGTTTGAAACTTTCGGTCGGATCCGTTTTCGGTTCGATCAAAGTTTCCAGAGTCAATTGCCGCAGCTTCTGAGTTTGCTTGGCTTTCAGCACGCGATTGGGAGCCACGGCCATCAGGAAACCATCCCCCCCTTTGGCGAAGCGACCGTCATACTTCTTGGGGAGAAGCAGTTCTTTTCCGGTCTTCTCGATCACGAGTACCAATGGGCCGGGAAGATCTTCGGCAGATTTGTTTTCAATCGTCAGCGTCAAATGATACTCGTCGCCGCGAGCTTTCTTGAGCGGGCTATGTTCGATATCCACTTTCGCGGTGACGTCTTGCCCCCGATAAAATTTGGATTCCTGAGCCTGCGAAGTTGAGACGACAACAAAACAGGCCAACACAGCTCCAAGAGCCCTGATTGAACGCATTGATCGTTTGACAGACATAGTTGTATCCAACAGATTTGAAGTGTGGTTGAAGCAGGTGAGAACCTGCAAGATAGGTAAGAAAGATATCTTGCCTAATATACTGTATCAGCTATACAGATACCCGCTCGCCTTGGTCTCTGTCAACTTTTTTCGTGACGGTCGGTCCCCTGCGGCGGATGTGCCGATTGTAACGGTTTTAAGGAAGCTCGCTCGATCGGTGTTCCAAATCTCTCGACAAGGTAATCGCTCAGAGTTGCGCAGAAAAAAAGCCCTTACAGCGTAAGGGCTTGGAGAGAATCAGGTTTCGACTCGCGAGTTACTCGGTTTTGAGGCTCTCCCGATTATAATAAGGGTCGATCTCTTCGGTTTCCTGAGCTTCTTTCGCACGACGCACTTCGGCCTGCTTTTTGGCAAAGACGAGAAGTTTTTGTGCGGTAGCCAAATCGCTCGGAGTGAAGTACGGAGTGAGCAGCCCGCCGAAGTGGGCTTCTTTTTTGGCGGCCATTTGCTGGAACGACATTCCATCAGTCAGATACCAGGTCGCGGCTTGTGCGGCTCGTTCAGGAATCTGTCCCGTGCCGACGATGCTCAACAGTTCGTAGAGCGTGTCGTTTTTGATCACTTTTTCGGCAGGTACTAAAGAGTATTTCATTGTTTTCGTAGGAGCATTTTTTCCGTGCTCGAGGCAAACGGTGTTCAGATTCAAGCGAACGCGGTGTTGCGGAGGAATGGAGAAGAAGCCTCCTCCACCACCACCTTGACCGCCGAAACCGCCGCCACCCTGGCCACCAAAGCCGCCGCCTTGTTGACCGCCGAAACCGCCGCCGCCCTGGCCGCCGCCAATTCCCTGGTTACCGCCACCTTGACCGCCGCCGAAGCCACCTTGGCCACCGCCTTGGCCCCCAAAACCGCCGCCACCCTGGCCACCAAAGCCGCCACCGCCTCCACCGAATTGTTTCAGGTTTTGCACGGCGACAATGGTTCGCGGCAATTTCACCGAAACCGGTTTATCCGATTTGTTCTCGACGAAAATGTATCCGTGGTGTTCGTTGTGAGGAACGACGAAGGCATCTACTTCGCCTTCGTCCATTGCATCGAACAAATCCACTTTGTCGGCGGTTGGATCGAAACTCGGGCGGAAGATGGTTTTGACGCGAGTTGATTTCTTCGCCGTGTTGTCCGCCGCATTCACGTTGACGGATACGATCATCCCGGCACTCAAAGCGACCGAAAGTGCCGTCAGAATCTGCCTCGTCTTGAGAAAACTCATTGTCAGTTGTCCTTTCGTGAGGGCGTTGACTCTCGCTCACGCCGCGGTCTTTACTATTTGTATTTCGATTCCCGAACAGGGAAAGATTTGATCACAGAGCAGTAAAGAACAAAGTGTACAGTGTCTTCCTCGCTGAACGCGAGTTGTTTCTATCATATCGCACATGCTGGCACGGAAACAACAAAAAGTTTACCCACTTATGCTCTTTTTACCTCTGATCTCCCGCAATCCCCCTGTCTTAACCGTTACAGGCGGACTTTTTAAGACAGTCCAGAGCGATCGAAGTCGATCGTCGGAGAGAAATCAGTTTGCTTTTTGCCGATGTCCGGTCAGGCAATCTGGGGAATTTGTTCCCGGATTGCCGGATATCTCCAGTGGGTCGAAAATCCCGCCTCAAAACTGACCAGAGCATTACGGAGAGCCGAACCGGACGGACGATAAGTGATGAATAGACAGAAGTGACAGCCACGATCTGAAGCCCTGGAAGAACGAACGAAGTTCCCTCATATCATCTCTGAGGTTTGCTGACCGGGTCCGACCAACACAGAAGCCATTGCAATCATGATATTCTCGCCGACTTCTCGTCATAGAATCTCGCTCGGATTCCTGATCGCATTATTCTCGTTGACTTTCATTCCAGGATGCGCGCTGCGAGGGACTCTCTCCGCCTGGAAAAAAAACAGACCTCAAGAGAATTTCAAAGTCCAATACGCCTTACAGGATGCCCAGCGGGAAATCGACCCTTGGTCTTCCTTCTCCGAAGACGGACTACAGACGGCGAACTGGATGCCTCGATCGTTTGTGAATCACAACTCTTCAAAGCCGGCGGCACTCACAATCGAATATCCCAACCCCCAAGGAGACGCTGAGACGGCTCTCGCGACGTTGAAAATTTATTCAGAACCTCTCGATAAAGAGACTTATCAACCGGCCCCGGAACAACGATGGTATTCACGAGTCTGGCCTGTCCGTCGCAAGTCTGACGCCTCCTCCACCCAGCTTCCGATTCCGGAAGAAGTGGTCACGCTGGAACTCCCTCGAGAGAAATTTGAATCGGTCATGAATGAATTGAATCGAAATCAGTATCTGGATGAGAACGACCGCCATCCCCAGCAAACCGAACTCGCTTCGCTGATGATCGAACGCAATCAGCGAACCATCCACTCGTCGGGTGAAGTGGCTCCGCTGTTGAATGAGATGATTCGTCATATTTATGAAAACGGTCATTGGATTGTTGGTGACCGAGGCCGGTCAACTCCAAGCGTCTTGCAGACATCGGGGATTGAGGCTCCCTTCCCTCGCGCCGTTCAATAGAGCCTGAAGCGTTCGACTATCCCAATTCCACTTGCATGGCATCTGCCACGCGCTGGCACAGCTTCATCGTCTCACGAAATGTTTGTGGATCCAGTGATTGGGCTCCGTCGCTCATTGCTTCGGAGGGTTGGGGATGGACTTCGACGATCAATCCGTCCGCTCCCGCTGCGATGGCCGCCGCGCACATCGACGGAACCAGAGACGCTTTACCGGTTCCGTGACTCGGATCGATCACCACCGGAAGGTGAGTGCGTTCGTGGAGATAGGGAACCGATGCCAGCGGCAGCGTGAATCGGGTATGCGATTCGAAAGTTCGCACGCCTCGTTCGCAGAGTGCAACCTGTTGATTTCCGGCGTCGAGAATGTACTCTGCCGCCAACAGGAATTCGTCCATCGTCGCCGACATACCACGTTTGAGCAGGATCATCCTGTCGGTTTCTCCCACCGCTTGCAGGAGCTGATAATTTTGCATATTTCGAGCGCCGATCTGAAGGACATCGGCATATTCGGCAACCAGCGGGACATCGGACGGAGTCATTACTTCAGTCACCACCGCCAACCCGGTTTCTTCGCGGGCCGCGGCTAAAAGTTTGAGCCCTTCTTCTTTGAGTCCCTGGAAAGCGTATGGGCTGGTTCTCGGTTTGAAGGCTCCTCCTCGCAGGCCGGTCGCTCCCGCCTGCTTGACTTCGCGAGCCGCGGTCATGATTTGTTCTTCGGACTCCACGGAACAGGGCCCCGCGATGACACCGACGTGCCCCCCTCCCAAGGTTAACCGGAGTGCCTTGAGAACGGTCGGTTCCGGTTTCGCTTCCCGACTGGCGACTTTGTAGGGTGCGAGAATCGGGACGACTTTTTCCACCCCCGGAAGACTGGCGAGCGTTTCCTGAAAGCCGTTCCGTTCATCACCGATGGCGGCGACGACTGTCCGTTCCTCACCTACGATTACATTCGATCTCAAGCCCAAAGAATCGACCTTCTGAGCGACCATTGAGACCGTTTCTGTGGAGGCCTCTTTTTTCATCACCACGATCATGATTTCTACCTGTCTGGGAGCCAAAAAAAATCCCCTGAAACCTTATCAAAGATTTCAGGGGAGACGATGTAATTTAATCCTGAAACCTTTAGTCGAGGTCATACCAGCCATAAAAGAACCCATCGCCAAAACCGAAGTTCCGGGTCGTGAGGTTTAGAGATGTCTGGCAGGAGATCAACATGATTCAGAAAAACCTTTCGGAGTTGCCGTTATTATCGCACTGGACGAACCCTCGTCAATTGCCAATTACTCGCTTTGATGCCAGGAGGCAATTTCAGGTTCGCTCAATTTGCGTAATTTGATGTATTCCACCCCACCAGTTGTCTGGTAGGTCGCGATTCCCAGAGGACACGAGAGCTCCACTTCCGCACGAATCGAGATATCCGTATCGACAATACTCTCATCGATGATCCGTTCCCCATCGATCCAGGCCAAAATGCGATCGTCCAGCACCATCAACTTGATCACATACCACTCATCCTCCCTAAACAGGCGATAAGAGGTCGTATTATTCTCTGAAGCATCCATACTATCCAGGCTCGACAAGCCACAGACTCCTCCGCCCCAGCCCCCCAGAATCAGGCTGCAAAACGAGTCTTTGACGGGAAATGTCAGTCCGCTGAAAAAGTCGAGTCCATCCAGGCGGGCGGCTTTCATTTCGATCACATAATTGGATTTCGGAAGCTTCATGGCCCCGTCATACGTGACGCCGGTCATGTAAGCCCCCAACTCCATCAGGATCTTGCCGTCCTTAACGTCGACTTCCCCTTGCCCTCCGAAATCGGTCACTTTCCAGTTTTCGAGAGATTTCTGATCGAAGAGACTCACCCATTCCGGGGCCGGAAGCGGCTGGGGATGCGTTGCGACCAACGCGGGGGGATGGTTGTCGGCGGAGTGTTTCGGCGTTTCCGCCGACGTTCGTTCCTGAGTCGTCATCACCAGGAAAGCGGTCATCAGAATTGTTGTCAGCACGAAAATATTTGCGAGGGTTTGCTGGGAGGATCGTGGTGGGTGCTCTGATGAAGAGATCATATCGAATATTCCGTGAATCGTGACAAAGTGTTTGAAGCAGTCAGGAAACGATTTATCGATGTTACTGGGGGTAACATCTTCTGAGGAGTCGAAAACATGAATTTCCTGCAAAAACGAGGGGGAAGCTCCCGTGCAACAACGATTTGCGTCTCCTATCAACCGGAATAACTGATTCCATTGATTGGAAATTGACCGAAATCAGGAAGTGATCGGGAATCCCGGGCCTCTCATCTAGTAGACTCGAAAGAGCCGATCCTGGACTCAGTTTTGAATTACCACACATCATCACCGCAATGACTCCGTTCATTTTCTCTCCACTGCTAGCCGTTCAAAACGGCTATCTGTTGGCATTGATTCTGATCTGCCTGCTGCAGTTCCTGATCCATGTCATGCGGGTGAAACGCTTGCGCCGAAAGATGGCGGAAGATGCCGACAAATTACGGACGTTGCAACGCGAAGTCTCCTCTCTCCAGAAGGACCGCGCGCAAATTCGGTTCGAACATCAAATCTTTGAAGAGTTCATCGTTCAGCCGAACTTCGAGGAAGCGATGAAGCTGCTGTTGAAACGATCCCTTCCGGTTCCCGGACAAGGATTCGGAGCCTGGCTGGAAAAACGGAAAGAGACCTTTCTCTGGTCTCATTTTCGAGGTCTTCCCGAGGATGAACTGAAACCGATTCCCGTCACGGAAGATTGGTCGCAAGAATTCGGCCGGCGAGAGTTTCATCTTCTTCAACAAGACGAAATCGAGAAATCGATTCTCTACAACTACCTTCCCGAATCCGCTCGAGAACGCCTCAAACAGTTGTTTGTCTTCCCCGTGAAACATCAACAGGAGATCACGGGGTTGATGATCACAACGGCTTTGTATCCAGCCGGAATGACACTCGAAGGGCGCGTCTCTTTGGCGTTGCGATTACTCAACGGCCTGGAACGTCACTTTCGTCATTCGCAGGAGCTACGAATTCAGCAGACTGAATTGAAAACAAAACAGGAAGTCCTCGAACTTCGCGATTTGGCCGATCGGTATGCGAACAATGTCCGCGAACTGGTCGACCAATATCTTTCTTGCCTCGCCCGACAATTGGAATGCGACCGCGGTTTGATCGCTTTCTCGAACGATGATAATTTTCAGAATATTCGGGCGATTCAACGAGTTGGGATCAAACCCGACGAAGGACAACAGGAAAAATGGGACCGCGATGAAGGACACCTCATCAGAATTGCCGCCCACCGGAAACGCCGGCTAATCCTCGATCCCGCGGAACTCGACATCTATGGGTTTTCCGGACCGTTGAAGAACGTGATTCTGATACCGATGATTCCGCGTCAGGGGACATACGGCGTAATGTGCCTGATGCGTCACGAAGAGACAGCTTTCAGTGAGGAAGAAAGGCATCATAGCGAATGGGCGGGAGATTATCTGAACGAGACCCTTCGACGTAGCCTGGATCAGGCGACGATGGAAATTTTGGCGACCTGCGATCCTCTGACCGGATTACTGAATCGACGTGCCTTTCAGGAGAAACTCGACAAAGAACTCATCAAAGCCGACGATCGCTCGGAGCCCTGCTCGTTGGTGATGGTCGATCTCGACCACTTCAAGAAGATCAATGACACTTTCGGTCATTTGATGGGAGATCAGGTTTTGCGCCGTGTCGCGAAGACAATGAAGTTAACTCTTGAAAATGAAGAGCGGTTGCAGAAGGTGTTAGCGGCTCGTTACGGGGGTGAGGAACTGGCGGTCATCCTTCCTCGACTGGAGGGACGAGAGGCGATGCGAGTGGGAGAAAAATTGAGAGCACAAATCGCTGCTCTGGAATTGGAGTTCCACGGAAAACCATGTCCCGTCACCGCCAGTATCGGAGTCTCCTGTTACCCCGATCAGGCCAGCGGGGCGGAAGAAGCGATCGCTTTCGCAGACAAGGCCCTCTATCGGGCGAAATCCGCCGGACGAAATCAGGTCTGCCTCTTCTCTCCAACCGAAGATCTCCTGTTGGAAAATTAGCGTACATCCAACTTAACTGGAGCATTCTGTCTGGCTGCACCGACGTCGTCAAACAACCGTCAACTCGGAACACTTCTCAAAGTGGAAGAGTCCTGATTTGTGTGCTGTAAGGTGAGGTGGATTTCCTTACGGAGGTCACGCAACGTAATCGGAGAGAGCATCACTCGATTGTTGGACGTCTTTTTAAATTCCGTTTTCAGGTCCAATTGCTCTTTAGACAAAACGGCAATCACTCCCAGGGGATAATGATTCGAGGCTTTCGAGGCGATATGAAAGGCTTTGACGATGTCGTCTTCCACGACTTCACCGAAAAAAACCACACAATCGGGGACATTTTGAGATTGGAGACGTTTGATGGCTCTAACTGCATCACTGACAAAGAGCGGCCGAAACCCCCGTTTGGAAAGATATTCTCGCAACACATTTTGCTGCTTGGTTCGATGTTCCACGCACAACACGCTCGGCAACGCATTTTCTTCCATCGCCGCTTCCAGCGGTGAGATACTAGAGCCGCCACTCGGCTCAAAAGAGGTCCCGCCGACAGATTTTGAATTCCGCGAGTCCTGATCTTCCAGGGTGGGGAGAATTTCATGGATCTCGGAAATCAGTTCCCCCGCCGACTGGTATCGCCCTTCCGGATCGAAGGAGAGCAAGCGATGAATCACTCCCTGAACGTTGCGTGGTGCCTGAGGGGCGACTTCCTCAATCGGTCGAATATTTTTGTAACGCTGGACCTGCTTGCGTTCCTGGACATCGCTGGTCTTCGGATAGGCGGACTGGCCCGAAAGTAACTCGTAGAGAATCACTCCCAGAAAAAACAGATCGCTGCGTGGATCGTTGGCAGGTGCCCCGGTTGCTTTTTCGAGGGTCGCGTATTCGACGGCTCGTTGATGGTGGCTTTCAGCATCGGTTCCAGCAAGTCCGAAATCGACCAGCTTCGCCACACCTTTACTGCTCATTAAGACGTTGGTGAGCTTCAAGTCGCGATGGGTAAATCCCATCGCGAGGGCGGCTTTCAAACCCTGAGCGATATCCAGAGCATACTGCATCGATTCACGGGGAGAGAGCTGCTTGCGAATCTGAATAAAATCACGCAGGTTCCCACCTTCCACAAACTCCATCACCAGATAATGAATGTCTCCATTAGGACTCGATTTCGTCCCGTGATCGTAGATCGGAACGATGTTTTCATGCACTAAGGTCATGCCGAGTTGGGCTTCGCGATGGAAGTCCTCGACGTGCTTTCGTTCCTGAGCCCAGCGGGATCGTAAAACTTTGATGCCGACCATATGGCCGTCATCAACGGATCCCGCGCGAAACACCCGCGCGAAACTTCCCGAGGCGTTCTGATACATCAGCTTGTAGTTGCCGAGGACCAGCTCGTCCCACTCATTTTTCTTGATGCGACTGACTTGCCACGAAGTGAGCAAACTCCGCGATTCCAAATTTTTCAGCAGGTCTTCCGACGATGCGGAGGAGGAACCCAACTGTCGTAGCGACTGATCGAGTTCGATCTGTTGTATCAACCGTTCTCGAACCAGCCGGTCACCAAGTTGGTGGATATGTGGTAGGGCCATGAATACGAGTTTCACGGACGATTTGGCAATCGCCCGTGCCTGAGGAATATTAATTGAGTGTGAAAAAAATACTCAAAATAACTCAATAAGGAAATCTTACCTGACAGTCGGGGAGGCAGCAGCGTGAATGGCCCAAATTCTTCGGAATGATTCCGATCTGCAACCAGCCACCCTCATTCTTTCTCCAGAACCAACTGCGTTCAATGGGTGAGCTCCCCATAACACAGCTCTCCGTGAGAAATTGTACTGTTCATACGGATTGTACCTTTGCTTTCAGAGATTTCCAAGCAAATAAAGTCGGCTAAATTTCCCGGCTCGAACAATACTTCCTCATCCCCAAACACTTTTGCCACCTGATTGCCGGCCATATCGCAAGCCGCGCGAAGGCCAATGTCGGGCAACTTCGAGGCCCAGGCGACACAATCGAGCGTCGAAGCTCCCGAGCCGGCCAGGTACTGTCTTTGGCCCGCAACGACGACTTTGCCGTCCTCCAGAACTTCCACATCGAGTCCCGGTTCGTGATAGATTCCGGGAGGGCAGCCGGCCAGACCGGAGGCATCGCAGGTAATAATGCAATTCTCCGTCCCTTTGACCCGGACCATGCACTTGACGACTGAGGCTGGAAGGTGATGACTGTCCGTGATCAGTCCCGGCATCAATCGATCTTCCGCCAACTGCTCCCAGATATAGTTCGGATGACGGCGAATCGTTCCATGTGCTCCATTTCCCAGATGGGTACTCATGGTCGCCCCCGCATCGACCGCGCGTTGAATGTCGTCCGGTTCAGCCGCCGTATGCCCGATCGACATGACGATCCCCGCATCGACCGCCCGCTTGATAAAATCGATCGCTCCTTCCGTCTCGGGGGCAATGGTCACTAATCGGATCCGACCTCCGCTGGCTTCCTGCCAGCGCTGAAACTCGTCCCAGTTCGCGGGTCGAATATGTTCCAGAGGATGAGCGCCTCGGGGACCGTCTTCGCCGGAGAGATACGGGCCTTCCAGATGACAGCCCGCCACGAGACGATCGGCCCATGGTTCCTGTTCGCAGGCCTGGCGAATGCTGGTAAAGCCATTGAGTAAATTTTCATCCGAATTCGTGATCAAGGTGGGAAACATCCGCGTGACGCCGAACCCGAAATGCGGTTTCAGAGCCGTCAGCACTTGCTCGGGGATGAGCCCCGGTTGACCGAACCAGATCCCGCCGTGGCCGTTAATCTGCAGATCGTAAAACGCGGGCGCGATAATGGGGAGAGACTCGGGATCGTGCGCGTCTTCGAGGGGCGTCACCGATTTGACTCGCTCTCCTTCAATTGTCACCTGGACCGGTTGACCGGTATCGTACCGCTTGCCGTGAAGTTCCATCGCTAAACCTGTACTGGAAGAATGAAATATTTCTCCAGCATACAGGTGAGGGGGCGAGTCTCAATATCCGCGCAAAAAAACGCTTCGAGAATTTCCCGAAGCGTTTGGAAGGTCGAGTTTTGAAAACCAGCATTACTGTCGCTGATGCACTTCGATGGCAGAAGCTTTCATGAGCGGTTTCGTCATCTCCCGAGATTGAATCGAAACACTCACTTTGGCAGGAGTCGCCGTCGTGGCCCGCACTTCCAGTTCGATCAGTTCGGTTTCTCCTGCTGCGAGTGCTTGCAGAGGCTCGAAGACTAACTCTCGCGTTTTGTAATCCACTCGGTATCGCGTTTCTCCTCGGACCTCGAGAAGTTCCAGTGACGGCGGAATTTTGGCTCGCACTTCCACGTTCTGAGCGGCGGCATTCCCGCGGTTCGTCGCTTCGATCCTCAGATCCACGGTATCCCCGGCCAGAATCGGATCCTCCAGTTGGGTAACATCCAGTCCAATGGAGGCGTAACTCCGAATTTTGGTGTGGGAAACCATCTGGATTTCTTCACCCTGATTTTCGAGGACGCGAACGAGGCTTTCACCGCTTCCCGTCTGAGTCGGGATTAACCGTGATTGCAAGGTCAAAGACTGTCCCGGCGCTAATTCCGGAATTCGCCAGTGAATTTCCCGACTGGCCGCATGATACTGGCCTCCGGAGTCGGCTCGTTCGAACTGCATTCCGGGAGGCAATGTTTCCACGACGACCGAATCCTTCACGACGTCCTTGGATTTATTGGTCACGATGTTCTGATAGATGGCCGGGCGTCCGACGAATTGTTCTTTGGGACCGCGACGAGTGACCGTTAGTCGATTGCCGACGGCGTTAACCGTAGAACTCTTCCGAATTTTCAGTCCTCCTTCAGCAGTCAGAATCGCTTCGTTGGAGTGCCGTCCCGGTTTCATCACTTTCAGTTGCAGCACTTCGCTGATTTTTTGTCCGGGCTTCAGGTCGCCTAACGGATTCTCAAGATCGCTTCCCGCGGGATGATGTAATCCCGCCGGAATGATGTCTCGCAATACGATTCCGGAAACGACGTCCTGGCCGTGGTTTTCAATCGCGAATCGACAATCGACGATCTCTCCCACTTTGGCATCGTCGGGGATTTGCATCTCGAACGTCACATTCGGAGGCTCAATCACCGTCTCCGCCCCCACCTCCGCCACGAAATTCACCGTCGCGACGCTGCCGAGAGGTCCCGGTTCGACGGGAACGATCCGTACCGCGATTTTCTGATCCTGCCCTGGTTCGATGCGACCCAGTTTCCAGACAAGCCGTCGACCAACAAGCTCGGCTTGGGGAATTGTGCCGGTCAGATTCGAGCCTTTGGGGATTTGATCCTGAACGGTGACTTCGTTCGCAGCAACATCTCCGACATTCTTCACCAGAATCGTATACACAAAGGGACGGTTCAGGACCGCTTTGGGAGGAGCCTGTTTCGTAATCTCTAGGTACGGGAGTTTCATTTCGCGCGGCGTGTCGGGTTTCATCACGCCGTCACCCCGCAACTCAGTCAACGAAGGAATCTGACCTTCCGGTTCTCCTCCCGGAACATTCGGTTCGGAATTCGGCTCCGGCAATTCCTCCGGAACGTCTTCCACTTTCGGGACCGGCTTTAATTCAATCTCTTTGGCGTTCGATTTGAGTTTCTCATCCAACTCAGGGAATTCATTCACATCCGGGAGAGAATCCAAATTCGATCCTGCTGAGGGTTGAGGTTGTTCGGTGGCTGCTTCCTCGGGTGATGATTCCAACGGTTCCAAAGAGGGAAACGGGGCTTCCGACACCGGAGGTTCGGCAGAATCCAGGTCTTTCGGGAGCGGCTTGGGTTTCTCTTCCGACTCTGTTGACGGAGCGACCGGAGTACCGAATGGATCGGAGTTGCCGAAGGGATCGTTGTTGTTTTCAATCTTCGGTGCGTTGGTCAGCTCCTCAGATTGAGGGGCCGATGCTTTCGGTTCTTCCGAGAGAGAGGGAAAGTCGTCGGTCTCTTCTCTCGGTTCAGTTTTCGTGGGGACTTCCTCTCCAAATGGGTCCTCGGAAGGGACCGGAGTTGGAGTCGGGGTCGGGGTCGGAGACGCCTCCCCTTCAGGTTTTGTTTTTTCTTCCAGCGGCGGAAACGCGCCGAAAGGGTCCGCTTCCAGGCTGGGTGTCGGTCTCTTCAAGTCGGGAGTGGGCTCTTTCGTTTCACCGGGAAACGCCGGGAAGGGATCTTCCGACGGCGACGATTCCAAACTTTTCTCGGACGAGCTTTTTTCTGGGGAAAGCTTCGGTTTCTCTGTGTCGGGAGATTCCAGAAAACTCTCGCCGAACGGATCGTCGGTCAGTTTGGGCTTATCGGGTGTCTTCGGTTTGGGGCCAGGCTCATCGAGTCCCAAAGCGGGGAATGGGTCTTCCTGGCTGTCGAGATCGGGAACCTGTTTTGACTTTTTCTCGGGAAGATTTGGCTTGTTAAGCTTTGCATCCGGGAGAGGGGCGAACGGATCCTCGCTCAAGAGTGGGTCGAGCTGTTTAGGCTTTTCGCTCCCCGTGGGTTTGTCAGAATTCTTCTCGGGGGCAGGTTCCAAAGCGGGAAAGGCGTCCGTTTCCAATTCGGGGGGAGCGTTCTTTTTCTCGGATTCTTCGGAGCTGACGGTATCCTCACCGAACGGATCAAATTCTTTGAGCGGCTCTTCTTTTTTGGTTTCGACAGCCTCAGAGGATTTGATCTCATCCCCAAACGGATCGGCCGCATCGAACGGATTGGGTTTCTCTGTCGCTAATTCTTCGGTGGATTTTTCAGGCGCCTCGTCCAGTTCTGTCGGGACCGATTTCGGATCTTCAGCAAAGGGGTCCTCATTGGCAACCAGCGTGATGCTTCCCGTTGCTGCCGATGTTCCGTCCGCCGTCCTGACGAGAGTCGATTCGGTCGCAGGAGCCTCAGTATCGCGAAAATCGAGGGTCTCCACGGAAAAGTCTTCCGCATTCTCCGTCAAGACGATTGTCTTTTCAGAAGAATCTGTTTCCTCGGAAAGCATCGCGACGGCCGGTTCCGATTCCTGTTGAGGGGCGGCAGACCAATCATCTGTGGTCGGTTCGAGGTCGGGGATCTCGTCGTTAGGTTTGGCGGCGGAAATGGCGGTCGCAGACTCTCCCCCCGGTCCCAGGCTCAACGCGTCTGCCTCCGCGGAAGATTTCTGCGTCAGGGAATCAGGCTGCCCCAATTGATTTTGAGCCAGATAAAGGACGTAGAAACCGGCCGACATCACGCCGACCAGAGATACCAAACGAATCAGAGCACCCATGGGAGTCCCTTCCCAATTACGATCCTGTTTCCTGTTGCTGCTTACTTTTTCGTCGCGCAACGCAAGTGATGGCTACGGACGTCGGGGAAAACTATCAAAATCCGGGGCGGGCGGAAACCCCGACCTGTCGGCCGTTGGCTGTAAAATCTTGAGGATTATATTCCGCTCTTGACCAATTCCTGTAAATCTGCAAGAACTCCCGACCTCCACGTCACCGGTTCCAGGTGACTCGCGACAACCTTTCCGGCCGTTCGGCCAAAAATTCACTTCCGAATACAATCAGGACATTGCCATGACTGCTGTCCGCCGTCTGACTCTCGGTCTATTAACCTTGTTGACATTCACAGGTTGCTCCTCTTTCAAGTTGTCGGAATGGGTTCCGGAGACGGAATACAATCCGCTGGTCTACTCACGGGAAACGTTCAAAGACGATCCGTACGAGTCGGAAAAGATCGCCATTCAACGGTTCATGAACGCGATGGAACTGGAAGAATTGGACGCGGTGCGTCTCACCACCAGCAAACAATTCAATTCGACCGCGCTCCGTCATCCCGATTCCTATAAAGATCTCGAATTCCTCAATATCCCTACCGGCGAGGTGGAAGTGGTGGAAATCGATCACGTCTCGGGAACCGAAAAACGGGTGCAGGCGGCGATTGGAGAAAACAAACAGAATCTGACCTTCCTGTTAACCTTTAACGACGAGATCGACGAGTGGCTGGTCGACAACCTGTTTATGAAACAGAAAAAAGATGGTGTGATCGCCGTTCGTTCCGTCTCCGACCAGATGCAACTACTCGTCACGGTTCGGGAATTCATGGAATCCGCTCAATCGGGTGAGACCGATACCCTGCTCGCTCTGACCTCGAATGAATTTAAAGAAATCCTCTCGCATATCCCTGAAAAATCGTTCGAGAAAATGCGAGAAAAAATCGCTGGCGACAAGCCGATGAAAACTCTCCAACCCCAAGCGCAATTCGATGAAAACCAGGCGATGGTCAAGATCCATCGCTTGAGCGGTCAAATTCTCATGACCCTTGTCTCGAACGAGGGAAGCTGGAAGGTCGATGATATCGCCATCGAATCTCGGGAAGACCAGTATCACGTACCGTCTCTACGAAGAACGGCTGCCGTGATGGGAACCGGAATCGAATTCCTGAAAGCTTACCAGTCCCACGACCACGCCAAACTTGCAGAAGTTTCGGACTCGAAATTTTATAAGTATGTCCTGAAGAACGCGGATCTCTCCTCCTTCCCGTTGCCGTTCGAGAATATCCTCGACCAGGAATATCGCATCAAAGCCTCGGGAAGCATCGCAATGATCGTGATTCCTGCGGGTGAGGATGTTGTCACACTCGATCTCGAGGTGGATGACGCTTCCGAAACAGGAACGAAGGCGATCAAATACCGGGTTCGCGAAGTCACCCACTTCGACGCCGCCAATCAACAACAACGTCTATTGTCATCGGTCTTCACGTCTCAAGCGACATTGAAAGCGTTTGTGTCGGCGTTGGAAAAACGGGATCTGGAGATCCTGCAACGTCTCTCGACACCCGACTTCAACAAGCAGGTTTGGGATCGACTGGATCGCGAGACGGTCCGCACTCTTCCCATCGAGGGAGTCGGACACGGCACACCTCGGATGATCTGGTCCAATTACCAGGGTGATCTGACCGAATTTCGTCTGATGCAGGGAGAGTACGCGATCACCTATCAGATTCGCGATTGGAACGGCGAGCAGTTAGTCGACGACATTCTGGTCACGATGCCGAATCGACCGCAATCTCTGAAAAACACACTCGCGCTGGTCGTCCCCGTGCATCAGTTTCGGGCGGGGATCGTGAAGAACGATTTGATCCGCATCCAGAAATCAGTGAGCGGCGACTTCAATCGCCTCGTCTGGAAACATGCTCCGTCGGTACCAGCTATCGCCAAATCGACGGTCGGCTTCTATCAGCATCCCATCGAACAAGTCCGGATTCGTGCGAACGAAGCCGATCTGACACTCGGCAGCAACAACGCGGGAACGACCGTTCGATTGATTCAGGAACACGAACAGTGGCTGATTGATGAAATCCTGCTCAAATCGCCGGGACCGCAAATGAAAACCGCGGAACTCAAGCAGGCGATGCGCATCCAGGTCTCCGGCGGCTCCCCTTACGTCACAGGTGATTCTCAGCCCCCTCAGTACGGCACCACTTATTCCGGCGGCGTCCAACAAGTGGGATACGAACAACCCGCTTCGGCCCCAATCCAGCCGCCCCTTAACCAGCCCCCGACGGAACTTCCGCTCGACCAGATGCCGAGCCTGGAGATTCCTTCTTCGTCGCTAGATGATGCTCCCGCGAACGATGCGAGCGGCGTCACTCAGCCGACAAGCTCCCCCCAGGCGATTCCCGCCTACGGCAAACTGCCGCACGAGAGCCACAAGAAACGAGTCAATCCGATGGCTCCGATCTGGAAACAATAAACTACCTGAGTTCTTCGATTCGTTTTTGAATATCGACGTTGACGCTCTGATAGCGCTGGAGCAGATTCGAGCGCGCAAACGTTTGCGTTCGTTGATACTCGAAATCCTCGGCTCCGATCGCGTTGGTGAAGATTTTGGTCAGAAACTCCATCCCCTGGAGCGAGGGCTGGAATCGTTCTTCATCGTAAAAGCTGTGATGGACCATGCGGGGATGAATCGTGCCCCAGCGATCGCGTAGTTTGTTGGCGGAAAAGGAACTGGTGAAGAAGTCCCGTTCTTCTGACCACTGCAAGGTGGCGATGTAATTGTTCTGCTCGTCCTTAATCATCTCGGTTGCTTTGCCACCCAGTTGGGCCGCATAAAACCGGTCGAACCGAATGGGATGACCGCCGCGTTGGGTGTGTCCGACGCGACGCGTGAAGATTGCTTGGGCGGCTGAATTATGACGCATTCGCGAACGGAAGAAGTCATCTCCCATTTCCTGGATCAGAATTTGGCGGAGTGCTTCGGCGGTTTCCCCGTAAATCGGGTTACCGGCCGGGTCGAATTTCCCCAGACTGCAACCCAGCTCCTCGCCGTCTTCATTCAACAACCCTTCTCCCACCGCGATCACGACATGTTTCTGCAGGTCGTAGAGTTCGCGAATCCGGTTTTTGAGACGTTCGAGATTCAAAGGGACTTCGGGGATGAGAATAATGTCGGGTTGCCCGTAGGCCGACCCTAGTGAGATATAGCCGGATTGTCGTCCCATCACTTCCACGATGCCGATCCGCCGATGGCTTTCCGCGGTCGTTCGAATCCGCTGGAGCCCTTGCGTCACGACATAGACCGAAGTGGCGTATCCCGGCGTGGCGTAATTGATAATTTCGGGGAGTTCGAACGTTTTCCGACTGGCCTGCCGGAGATAACTTGAGTCGTCGGCTTCGTCCTCGCGCAACCAATCGTTCGGTTCGTCAAGGTAGTTCAGCCCCAAGTCGTTATCGATGGTTTTGGGAGCCAGCACGCACGGGAAAAATTCCGAGAGTGGTTGCATGCCGTTAATCGTTCCGTCACCGCCAATGCAGATCAGTCCGTCCAACCCCAATTTTTCCAGACGCACCGAGACCGCCTTCAGCATCTCGGTTTTCTCGGGATCGATATACGTGCGGGACGCCCCCAGAATCGTTCCTCCGCGCATCGGATCGAGTTCGGGAATCGTCTGAAACAGCGGGTTAAGGCGAACGTGGGGAACATCCTCCCGCAACAAGCCTTCAAATCCCTTGATAATCCCCACCATTTCGATTTCGAGCTGAGACGCTCGCTCGACAGCACCGTAGATTGTGGCGTTCAAGGCGGGGGTGTCGCCACCAGCCGTCAGGATTCCAACTCGCATGTGATCTCTTTCCATTCAACTCGCCAATCCAGTTTGAGCAC
The DNA here is from genome assembly GCA_014762625.1 of Planctomycetaceae bacterium. Classification (GTDB taxonomy): domain Bacteria; phylum Planctomycetota; class Planctomycetia; order Planctomycetales; family Planctomycetaceae; genus JABURQ01. The sequence goes on from JABURQ010000102.1 coordinate 26,653, forward strand.
AGCAACCTGATCGACGGGCTTTCCCGAAATCTTCGGGAATCGCGGGGTTGAGCAAATTTGCGATCTTCAATATACAAAACAGACCGTCTTTCGCAGCCACAGGAGGACGAGAAACCTTAAAATGGTTTCAGATTACAGTTTTCGCTCACAAATTATCGATAATCCATCCCTTTCCGACGGGAGTCCGTCTTATGAAACTCTCAGTTGCCTGCTTTCTCTCCGCGATTCTGGGAAGCCTGTTTACCATCTGGATGACGGGACCGGATCGGCTCCCCACCGCCGCCGCCCAGCCGCGCGGCCCGGAACTCCCCGGCTTGGAATTACCGGCGACACCGCGTCGCATTCCGGCCGCGCTCGACCGCGATCGTCTCTCCCAGGAGGAATCGATCAACGTCGCCATCTACGAAACCTGTAACAAATCGGTCGTCCATATCACGAGCCGGGGTGTGGAAGTTGATAACTTCTTCTTTGCCGAAGTCCGGGAAGGGGACGGCTCGGGTGCCGTACTCGATAGCAACGGTCACATCCTGACGAATTATCACGTCATCGAAGGGGCGCGCGAAGTGAGCGTCGGTTTGTTTGACGGCAGCAGCTATCCCGCCTCGCTGGTGGGAGCCGATCCGATCAGCGACGTGGCCATTCTAAAAATCGACGCACCGCGGGAATTGTTGTTCCCCGTGTTGCTCGGGGAGATGTCGGAACTCCAGGTCGGGATGCGTGTCTTCGCGATCGGAAATCCCTTCGGACTGGAACGCACGATGGCGACCGGCATTATTTCGTCGCTCAATCGAACGCTTCCTCTCCGCGGCAATCGAACCGTCCGCAGTATCATTCAGATAGACGCCTCGGTGAATCCCGGCAACTCCGGAGGACCGCTGCTCGATTCCAAAGGCCGACTCATCGGCATCACGACTGCTATCGCGTCCCGCACCGGTCAATCCGCCGGCGTCGGATTTGCGATTCCCGTCAATCTTGTGAAACGGATCCTGAACGACCTGCTGACTTTTGGTCGCGTCATTCGTCCGGAAAGCGGGATTCGAAAGGTTTACGAAACCGAGAGCGGGTTACTGGTCGCCTCTCTCACACAAGGCGGACCCGCGGAGCAAGCGGGCTTGCAAGGCCCGAAAGTAACGCGCGAACGTCGCGGTCCTTTCGTTCTCGAACGGGTGGACCGACACGCCGCCGACCGCATCATCGGTGTGGACGGTAAAACGGTCGAAACCGCCGACGATCTCCTCTCCTATCTCGACAGCAAACGCCCCGGCGACCGAGTCGAGCTGAAGGTGTTGCGGGACGGGAAAAAGATCGATTTGCCGTTAGTGCTCGGCGGAGACGATCCGCGTCGGGGCCGACTCCCTGACTGATGCCTACTTCAACGTCTGTAGATACGCGATCAGGTCGGCGAGTTGTTCGGGGGTCAGGTTGTTGACGATCCCTTTCGGCATCATGGAAGTCGGCTGCTTCACTCGTTCGTCGATGTCGTCCTGAACCAATTCCACCGAGAGGCCGTCGGTCTTCCGCAGCGTCAACGTCTCGGCGGACTCACTCACCACAAACCCGGTCACCACTTTGCCGTCGTCGGTGACGAAGGTATAAGTGTCGAAGCCTTGAGCGATCTTCGCATCGGGTTTGAGAATCGATTCGACCAGTTCCTGCGGCTTGTAACGCTTGCCGATATCGACCAGATGCGGCCCTTTCGGCTGTTGACCGTTGGCGTACGTGTGACAAGCGACGCACGATTGCTGTCGGAACAGCTTGGCTCCCTGTTCCGGATCACCTTCGGTGTTGAGAGTCTGGGAGAGTGCTTTCTCGAAGGCAATGTTCGCGAGAATATGGGGATCGTTCTTATCGACTTCCGGAATCTTGATGGCCACTTCCGGTTCTTTCTGCATCACATCCGCAATCCGATCCGCACCCGGCAATCCATCAATTTTAACCACGTGGCGGGCGACCTGTTCCAAAATATGCTGTACGGTCTCCTTGTCCGAATCGGTGACCGCGACGCGGATCGTGTCTTCGATTTTCTTCGTCCCGGCCCACGGCTTACGATCGTAATACGGCCCGGTCGTATCGGGACGCGTCCCCCACCAACCACCGGTGTAATCCGCTTCCCGGTAAAACAGACGAATCAGCGTCGTGAACAGTTCGCGTCGCAGCGGCTTATTGTATGTCTTGCTCAGTTTCAGCAGTAATCCATCCACCGCGGCAACATCGTGCATCCCTTTCAGTGCCCACAAGGCGCCTTCCTGATACGGTCCGGGGATCGCTTTCAGGCACGCTTCGTACGCATTCAATTCTCGCAACGCCTGAACCGCCAGATGCGGCAATACACGACCGGAATCGGGTTGATTCCAGGCCGGTTCTTCCGTCGGCAGTTCAGATCCATCCGTCCGCACAGTCAACGGAAGAATCTCTTCCGCGACATCGGTCTTTCCGAGTCGCCCCAGACTGATGAGACCCTGAGCCCGCACGCGCGGGTTTTCATCCGAGAGAGCCTTCACAAACGGCTCGACGGAAACATTTCCCAACTCCGACGTGCGATCGGTCAATGCCCGCAGGGCGTATTCGCGTGTCCGTGGTAATTCGACCAGAGCAAGAAGTTGACTTTGAGCGTCCGCGCCTGCGAGTTGCTTCAGGGTGAAGATCGCCGCCACCATTCCCGCTTCAGTCGTTTCCGGATTCTTCGCCAATGCAACCAGAGAAGAGGTCGTGTTGCCGTCGGCGTCTCGACGCAGGATTTCCCGCTGAGCGTGAAGCCGGTGCTTGGCACTCGCCGCGTCCAGCAGGGCCACCAGTTCATCATTGCTCAGTGCGGACAATACCGGGAACGGTTTGGGGAGAAAGTCGATGGGCGTGATTTGAGCCACGAACCCGACGTTTGGACCGTCGTATTTGAACTTTCCGTTCTTCCAACTGGAAATATACATCCGCCCGCTGCCGTCCACATCGAGATCGGTCGGACGGGGAATCTTGACGAACGGCTGCTCGTCGGGCAGGAAGGTCGGTCCCGCGTTGGGAAGCTTATGCATGTAGACTTCACTGCGACCCCAGTCGCAGGTGTAAAGAGCTTCGTTGTAAGGAGCCGGCCAGCGACTGTCCTGAAAGAACATCACTCCGCAACCGGAACCGCCACCGTAATTCGCCAGCGGAGGCATGATCTCTTCGCTGAAGTTTTTGTACAACGAGGGATAACCGTAATTCGCGGACTGCATGATGTGCGAGACGCGAATATCCCAGCCGCCGCCGTCGTTCGTGTTGTCGCGAGTGAAGAGATTCAGATACGGATCGACGGCGATATCCACAATGTTTCGCAGTCCCCAGCAGTAATACTCCATGTCGGTCCCATCGGGCCGCACGCGAACCACGCCTCCGCCGCGACGAGCGAGCACTTTACCGTCCGTCCCTTTCGCTTCGGTGAAGCCGAAGTCACCGACGGCGATGTAAATCCAGCCGTCGATTCCCATACGGATTCCGTTTGTGGTGTGATCGGCTCCACGCTTGTTGACTTCGTCGGTGCTGATGCCGGTGATCAATGTCTGCTCATCATCGGCTACGCCATCTCCATCGGTGTCCTGGAAGAGCGTCAGAAACGGCGGATGCAGGACCCACAATGAACCGTCGTCGTAAACCAGCCCCCGCGGGTGATCCATTTTCGCGAAGACGTTTATCTGGTCGGCCTGACCATCGCCGTCGGTATCGAGACAACGCAGGACTTTGCCGCGTCCCGTTTCTTTCCCCAACGATCCCTGCTCATCAACGCCGATGAAAACCTCTCCCGTCGGAGCCGCCGTCACACAGACCGGGTAATTCACTTCCGGCGGAATGCCGAACAGCGTCGCCTGAAAACCATCCGGCACCTGAACGTCGGCCAGCGTTCCCGATTTCATATCCGGCTTGCGGGGATTCTTCGGTAACTGGGGGAGTTTTCCCGCCGAGGCTTCGAACTCCCAGAAACTGGCGAAGGTGTTTCGCGACGATCCGAGGAACGTCACTTTGAGATAACGAGTATCGGGCGCGTCTACCTGGTGTTGGTTGTAGGGGGCTCGCTTGCTGTTCTGGCTTTGATCGACGAGCAGCTTCCAGCTTTCGCGATCGGCGGAGCCTTCAATTTTGTACTGATAAGCGGCGTTCTCGAATTCCCAGTGAATGCGGAGGTCTTTGATGTGGGTCGGTTCTCCGAGATCGACCTCCCACCATTCGTTCTTCGCCGGTCCGTTCGCACACCAGCGAGTTTTTAAATCGCCGTCAACCGCCTTGGCGGCGAAGTTTTTCTTGTTACTTTCTTCCGAACTGGCACTCGTGTTTTTCCCAACGGCGACATTGCCCTTCGTGGGAATTTTCTGACCGAACTCGGGAATCGGCTGCACGTTGACGGGAGCTTTGGCGAGGGCTTTGATCTCGGCGTCTGTTTTCTCATTCGTCTTGTGAAAATCTTTTTCCGGATCGCGTCCCGCCGCCCACAGAATCCCTTTGGTGAGCATGTCGAGATAACGGGGCGCGATCATCGTTTCATTGTAATGACCGACCGTGGTGCAGAAGACGCGCGTGTCTTTGTTGTACTGATTGGTCCAAATGCAGGTTTGCGGCTCGTTGTCTTTCTGTCGTCGCGCCTGGGCGAGAGGCGTCGCGGTCGGCCACAATTTGACCGTGTGATAAAGTTCCCCCTTCGGCACTTCCCAACTGTCGCCGAAATCCGACATGATCGCGTGATCCGATTTCAGATTTTCAATTTTATACGCGTAGTGCGGACCGTGTCCGGGAGACTGTACGCCGACAAATTCAAACCAATCGTCCGTCCCCGTGCGATAACAGTGCATCGCACAGTGAATGAGGACGGCGGGCGTGCCTTCTTTGTGCGGCTTGAGAATTCGTCGGACGAATTCTTTATCTTTGACGTGAGCGAAGCATTCGTTATGGACGACCACATCGAAACCTTCCGCCCAATCCGGATCCTCATAGAGCGGGATTTTCGTGTCGGTCGTGGTGCCTCCCTGATGCACGATCGTCCAAACAATATCAGCCCGAGCGGCGGTCCCCTTAGCAAGGATCGCTTTCTGACGTTCGTAATCGTGACAGCAGCCTCCGGTGACCAGCAGCGCTTTAATCGGTCGGGTATCTGCCCCCTGAGCGGCCGTCTCTTTTTGTGCAATAAAACAAGTCAGAATCAGAACGGCGACCAGAGAACGCTTCATAACATCACCCGGAAGAATGCAGAATTATCAGACGATAAAAAAAGCGGCTTCGTAAGAAGCCGCTGGTGTCTCACGAAGAGATTTACAGCGTGTTGAGAAACGGATTTGTTGGCGAGAATGAGAGTTTTGAGATGAGCACAAGGAAGAAATTCGCAGGTGAATCCCATGATTCATCGAGAATTTGTGACGCGGTGATTCAGCTCAAAAATCCATTCGCAGTAAAATTGAGTTTTTCAACGGGCTGCTAA
>JABURQ010000125.1 GCA_014762625.1 Planctomycetaceae bacterium
GCGTCAGAGGGGGAGAAGGGACAGGGCGGAGGTTCAGGCGGCGGTAGCGGGGGGGGAGGCGGCGGCTCCGGTGGAGGTGGCGGACAAGGCTTCGCCCGGGGGGTGTTGCGTTGGTGGCGCGCCGATGCCGGTTGTGCACAACCCGGTTTCAACCTTCCGGAAACTGGCTGTTCGAATAACGCCGAACAAAGGTTCCAGTTTTCCTCACCTCACGAAGGAGGCTGTCAGTTCTCCCTCTCGGACGGCAGTGCCCGGTTTATCAGCGAAAACATCGACCGGGATCTGTTTCGTGGCCTGCTCACCCGGAGCGGAGGAGAAGTAGTAGGAGAATTCTGATCGAGCCGATGTCTTCTCCATCTTGCCTCAACCGGAACGATCTCTCATACTGGAGAAGTAAGAGTTTGTATTTTTGCTTGTGGAGGAGTTCATTATGTTATTCCGTCTGTCACTCCTGACCGTGTTTCCCCTATTTTTCGTCTCCGGCCTGCTTGCGGAGACGCAACAGGAATTACAGCCGTTTCAGGGAGCCTGGAAAGTTGTCGAACTGACTGACAGCGGCGTGAATATCCCTCGGGAAGATTTTCCACAACTACTCCAGTCGGGAGGGAGTTTCCGTATCGAGGACGATCAGATCATGTTCCATTCCGTGGTGGACGGTCGTCTGTATTCCAAGACTCTCCAGGTCGATAATAAACACACCCCACCTCACTTTAATGTCCGTATGGATAAGGAAACAACGGGCTGGGGCATCTATCGGCTTGAAGGTGATCAGATCACCGTTTGCATGTCGTCCCAATCCGCCACGGACCGACCGGAAGAGTTTTCATCGGATCGAGACTCCGATCACGTGCTCATGGTGCTTCAGAAATACACAACTCAGCCCAACGCAATAGCCAAAGATGACGGCATCAAAATCACTCCACGAGATCCCAGCAAACCGTCCCTCGCTCAGGAATCGGATGAACCCAAAAAGAAAAAAAAAGAGGCCAAGCCGATCAAGGAACAGGATCTGATCCCCACCGACCTCAAGCTGGCTCTAGCATTGGTGGGGACCTGGAAATTTCCTCAAGAAATCGGCCCGTTCTATCTCTCTCTGAATCCAGACGGCACGTTCGTTACGTCGCCCGCTGTGCCTATTAACTTTACATTGATATTCTTCAATGTTCCGGTTTCAACAGGACGCTGGACGGTCAAAAATGGTGTCCTGGAATTGGTAATTTCCAATTCCATCCATTCGCAACGAGTCGGTGCCGGCGTCGAATACGTGATTCAGAACCTGAACCGAGAGAATCTGAGGCTCACCAGTCATCTCGGGGCCTCCGTCGGAGCGGTTCGCGTTCGATAATCGGGTAGCACTCAGCCACTTAGCCATTCGTCAAGATGCTCGGCGACAAACGCATCATCGTTAAGCTGAGGATAGGCCGTATAAACGCGGTCGATCTCCTCGCGCTGTCCGGGGCTCAAACACTCTGATTCATCGAGACACCAGAGCCCCTCCAGCAGTCCCTGTCGCCTCAGGACTTCGTGCAACCCGGCAATGCACCCCCTGTAATGGTTCGCTGCATCGAAGAAGGCCGCGTTACAATCGGTCACTTCCGTCCCCAGGGCCAGTAGCTCCGAGGAAGCGGTTTCTTGATGACACCTGTTGAGTATTTCAACGGCATTTTTCGTCCAGACCGCCCAATGCCCCAACAAGCCGCCGACGATGCGAACGTTTTTTTCACCTAGTGCGAACGGCGTCACCAGATCGGCGACGATGTTGTCATCGTTGCCCGTGTAGAGAGCAATGTCGTCGCGTCCGGAATCGACGATCGCCCGTATCACATCCAACGTCTGATAGCGGTTAAAAGGAGCGATCTTGATCGCCACGACAGGCTCCAGTTCTACAAACTCTCTCCAGAGCGAATAGGGTAAAACCCGTCCTCCAACCGCCGGCTGTAGATAGAACCCCATTATTGGAATCACATCACCGACGGAGCGAGCATGTGCGATGAGTTCACGATCCGTCGAATTCGGCAACGCCGCCAGCGATACCAGACCGGCGTGGTATCCCAGATCCCGCAGCAGTTCGGCTTCCTGGACCGCTTGTGAGGTTTCTCCGCAGATGCCGCCGATCTTCACCACATCTCGATCGAAGCTGTCCATTTCTTCCGCCGCGATCGTCAACACCGGCTCAAAGAACCCGACATCGGGGTGACGAATCGCGAACTGCGTCGTATGCACGCCGACAGCCAATCCTCCCGCCCCGGCAGCCAAATAATAGCGGGAAAGGGCTCGCTGGCGCCGCTCGTCGAGTTTCCTCTCCGCATTCAACGCCAGCGGATGGGCGGGAATGCACAATCCCTCCAGCAATGCCTGTCGAACATCCATCCCTAATATTTCCCGTCTCGCGTTTCAAAGTGCGTCGGCTTGCCGAGTGATTCCCCGCCTTTCGTCACCCAATCGGCAGTCGCCTCGAGCATCTGATCGACAGAAACGGTCGGCGGGCCAAACCACTCGATCGATTGACTAGCATCCGAGAGCCACGCCGTCGGAGCTTCTTCTCCTGTAATGATCGGTGTTTTCCCCATCAATTCTCCCAGTCGTTCGGCCAATGATCTCACGGAGAGACACTCCGGCCCCGTCACATTCAGAATCGACGGAGGAGCTGCGGTTTTCTCCAGACATTGCAACGCGCGGGCGTTGGCGTCCCCTTGCCAGATCACGTTCACATGTCCCATCGTCACATCGACCGGCTGCTCATGCCAGACCTTGTCGGCGATGTCTCGCAACACGCCGTAGCGAAGATCGATGGCGTAATTCAGGCGAAAGAGCAACACGGGAGTCTCGTACTCTTGAGAATAGAAGGAAAAGACCCGTTCACGCGCGATGCAGGAGTTGGCATACTCGCCCGGCGGGTCGAGAGGGTCGCTTTCCTTCGATCCTCCCGAATTGACGTCCACGAACGAATAGACACAGCCTGTCGAAAACACCACATTACGCGAATTCCGATACCGTTTGGCCACAATGGACGGCATGACCGCATTCATCATCCAGAGGCGTTCGGCAGCATCGACTGTCCCGAACTTCTGCCCAGCCATATAAATCACATGGGAAACATCCGGAAGACGAGCGACCTGATCCCGGTCGAGCAAGTCGCAATATTCGACTTGCACCCCATGCCGACAGAGCTGATCGGCGGCTTCCGCAGAGCGGAACCGTGAGGCGGCGATCACTTCATATTGTTCGGGTAACGCACGTCGGGCCATCCGCGCGAGTGTCGGCCCCATTTTACCCCCCGCTCCGAGAATGAGAATGTCCCCTTTCAGGCGAGCCAGACTCTCTCGTACAGCGTCGGTTGGTTCACTCAGCCAGTCGTCGAGTTGTTCGGTGTTTTGAGGATGATCGTGCATTCGGAAGATCCTAGCAAAAAAACTCCATCAACAGTAACTCCTTTCACAGATCCCTCTTGGAGCATTAGAAAGGATCTGTTAATTTTCGCGCAGCTTGCCCCGAACCCAAAATCCAACCCTGATTTGTGAGACTATCGCGCATGGAGATTCAGGATCGTATCGTCGTCGTGACCGGTGGCGGTCGCGGCATCGGTGAAGCACTGGTTCGGCAATTTGACCGCGAAGGTGCCGCAACGGTGGTTGTTGCGGATATCGACTTCTACGCGGCACAGGATGTCGCAGAAACTCTGGGAGGCGTCGCTATCGCCTGCGACGTTTCCAAGGAAAAAGAGGTTCGCCACCTCATCGACAAGACAGAGGCGGAAGTCGGACCAATTGACATTTTCTGCGCGAATGCCGGTATCACCTTCAAAGGAGGGATCGACACTCCTCCCGAGCAGTGGCAAAGGATCTGGGATGTGAATGTGATGTCGCGCGTGTCGGCGGCCAAACATCTCATTCCCCGCATGCTGGAACGAGGCGGCGGAGCGTTCGTCACCACAGCCTCCGGTGCGGGTGTGTTGACCGAAGTCGGGTCGGCCTCCTACTCCGTCACCAAACATGCCGATGTTGCCTTCGCAGAATGGCTGGCGGTCCAGTACGGTCGTTCCGGATTACATGTCTCCTGCGTCTGTCCGCTGGGTGTCGATACGGGATTCCTCGATCACGACGATCCCATCCACCAATATCTCGCCGATGACGCGATCACCGCAGAGCAGGTCGCCATCGATACGCTGCAAGCGATCAAAGACGAACAATTTCTCGTTCTGCCACACACTCGCGTTGCCGACTTTATGGAACTGAAGACCGACGACTACGACCGGTGGATTCGAGGGTTCCAGCGGATGAAGCAAAAATGGGAACGGAAAGCCGCCTGATCACAGTGGTGCAGAAATATCTCTCGTGTGATAAGATGTCGTTCTGTTCGATTGTCTAACCTACGGAGAATTTCTAACCAACCATGATCGCCATTCTTTCCCTGTTGTTTGTGGTGGTGATCTCTCTGTTGATAGTCCGTATTGCCACCGTCGCACTGACGCTGACGGGACTCTCCCGAGAACTGGCCCGCTTTCAGGCCCGCTCTGCGTTCACAGGATCAGGTTTCACGACGAAGGAATCCGAACAGGTGATGCAACACCCCGTTCGCCGACGCATCATCATGCTGTTGATGCTGCTCGGAAACGCGGGAATCGTGACCGTCATTTCGTCGCTGTTTCTCTCACTGACGGCGGATAGTGACGGCGACCTGATCACCAATCAGCTCTGGTTCCGGATTGTGGTTCTGCTGTCCGGACTCGCGGGTCTGTCGTTTCTCGCCTACAGTTCCTGGCTCGACCAGAAAATGTCGCGACTGATCAGCTATATGTTGGCGAAATATACCGACATTGAGGTCCGCGATTATGCCGGCTTATTGCACCTCACGGGGAATTATGTTGTCGGGGAACTGACGGTCAAAGATGACGACTGGCTCGCCAATCGAAAACTGATGGAAATGCGTCTCAGCGAGGAGGGAATTCTCGTCCTGGGAATCGAAAAGCAGGACGGTACCTATATCGGTGCTCCGCGGGGACACAATGAACTCGAAGTGGGAGACACGCTGCTTCTGTACGGTCGCGGGGAATCTTTGGAAAGCCTCGACAAACGCCGGGGAGGTTCGGAAGGAAACTGGGAGCATTACAAAGCGGTCGAATCCCAGAAAAAACTCGAATCCGAAGTACGCAGACAGCTCGAAGAAGAGAGCGAGAAAAAGGCCGAAGCTTCTGCTGAATAAATGCTTGCTTCGCGGCTCTGAGTGTTGAGAATGGAGTTTACCACACACTCGTTCTTTCGCGGAGCAAATCATGCGTTTTGTCACTCTGTTCCTGGTCCTCGCAATCGCCGGCGTCGGACTTCATCCGGCGGAGGCCGCTGAGAAGCCGAATGTGCTGTTTATTACGGTTGACGACATGAATCGGGATTCGGTCGGTGTCTACGGCTGCCCGATTCCCGAAATCACACCTCACATCGACAAACTCGCGTCTCAAGGACTCCGTTTCGAACAGGCTCACGTATCGATTGCGATCTGCATGCCGACGCGCGCGGTCTGGATGACGGGACGCTATCCGCATCGCAGTGGAGCCCTCGGTTTTGATCGCATCAACAAAGGAGTCCCTACCTTACTCGAAACGCTGCACGACGCCGGTTATTTCACCGGCATCATGGCCAAAGTCCCGCACGTCGTCCCTTCACGGGGAGAGGCCTGGGACGTGGTCGTCCCGGCGAAAGATCTCGGAACCGGCCGCAACCCGGAGCAATATTATGAACAGACGAAGTCCTTTCTGGCGAACGTCGCGAAGTCCGACAAGCCGTTTTTCCTGATGGCCAACTCACAGGATCCCCACCGACCGTTCGCTCACAGTCAACAGGAACAAGGACGACTCAAAGGGAAACGGAAAAATCCCAACTGGTATTCCAAAACCACCCGCACATTCGATCCCGCAGAAGTCCCTCTCCCCGGCTTTCTCCCCGACCTGCCGGACATTCGCCAGGAACTCGCCGAGTATTTCGCCTCGGTGCATCGCGCTGACCAGATCGTCGGCTCCATCATGAAAGCGCTTGACGAATCGGGACTTGCCGACAACACACTGGTGATGTTCACCTCCGATCACGGGATGCCGTTACCGTTTGCCAAAACGAACTGCTGGCGTCATTCGACGATTACCCCCTGGATCGTTCGCTGGCCGGGAGTCGTCAAACCGGACAGTATCGATCGAGAGCACCTGATTTCGGGCATCGATTATACGCCCACCATCCTCGATGCGGTTGGGCTCTCTCCGTTACCGGGTGTCGATGGTCGCTCCTACCTGCCGCTGTTGAAAGGTGAGTCGCAGGAAAATCGCAACTTCGTCATGACGTCGATTAACCGAACGGCCGGAAGAAATGAGTATCCGATGCGATCCATCATCACCAAAGACGCGGGCTATATCTTCAATGCCTGGTCGGACGGCAAAACCGTCTTCCGTAATGAATCCCAATCCGGGTTAACGATGAAAGCGATGAAGCAGGCGGCCAAAAACAATCCCGAGATTGCCGCCCGCGTCGATCTTTTTCTGCATCGAACTCCCGAGGAACTGTATCATTACGACGACGATCCCGACGCCTTACACAATCTGGCGGATGATAAGGAGTATCAAGCGGAACTCAAAAAAATGCGGGCGATCCTGCTCAAAGAGATGGAGGAGACCGACGACCCGGTATTGCCCGCATTTCGGAAGTATTTGCAAACAGCGAACCAATAATCGATTCGATCATATGACTAAATACATTCCGCTCGCCTCTCCCATCACTCATTCAGAAAAGACAAAGACAGATCATGGGGCACTCTCCCGAAGATGGTGACGAAGAGAATCAGGGGGCCGAACTCCTCGAACGCTACAAAGCGGGAGATGAGTCCGCCGCGCAAGAAATCTTCGATCAATACCTGATGCGATTGACGGCACTCGCCCGCACGCGACTGTCTCCCAAAATGGCGCGACGCGTCGATCCCGAAGACATCGTCCAATCGGCCTATCGGAGCTTCTTTCGCGGAGCTGCCGACGATCGCTATACCCTCGAACGGAGCGGCGATTTATGGAGACTGCTCGCCGCGATCGTCATGAACAAACTCCACGGTCAGGTCGAATTTCATTCCGCCCAGAAGCGGTCGATCAAGGTCGAAGAAAGTATGATGATCGGCGGCAAGGGGGACAACACACGCCCAATGATCAACCCCGAAGCGTTTGTGAAAGCACCGTCGGTCACCGAACTTCTCGGTATGACGGAGGAACTGGAACAGGTGATGGCCCAGCTTCCCGAAGTCCAGCGACGGATTCTCGAACTTTCGCTTCAGGGCCACGACACCGGAGAAATCGCGTCAGAAATCGAGCGATCGGAACGGACCGTGCGTCGCGGACTGGAAGCGGCTCGGGAATTGTTAGCCGAACGCTTCCAGAGATCAATCACACAGGAAGACTAATCGAGACCGTAACGAAAGTACGACTGATGAAACGCTCGCTATTGATGATACTGCTGTTGCTGTCGTTCTCCCTTCCAGCGTCCGCCAAACAACCGAACATTCTCTTTTGTATGGCAGATGACTGGGGCTGGCCGCATGCGGGTGCCTACGGTGATCCCGTCGTCAAGACTCCCACGTTCGACCGTCTTGCGCGAGAGGGAATTCTGTTCGAGCACGCGTACGTTTCGTCACCCTCCTGCACTCCTTCTCGGGGGGCCATCCTGACCGGTCAATGGCACTGGCGTCTGGAAGGCGCCGGAAACCTATGGAGCGTCTTTCCCGACAAGTTCACCACCTACGAAGATCTGATCAGCCAAGCAGGCTACGCCACCGGGCATTCCGGAAAAGCCTGGGGACCGGGACGTCCCGAAACCAAGGAACGTCAACTCGCCGGCAAACGCTACAAATCCTTCCAACAGTTTCTCGCCGAGAAAGAATCAGACCAACCGTTCTGTTACTGGCTCGGCAGTAGCGATCCGCACCGTCCCTACAAAGCCGGTTCCGGTGCAGCATCCGGCATGAAGATCGAAGACGTCCCTCTGCCCGCATGTTATCCCGATTCCGACGTCATCCGCAGCGATATCGCCGACTATTATTTCGAGGTCCAACGTTTCGACTCTCTCGTCGGGAAAGCGATCCAATCACTCGAAGAAAACGGCCAACTCGAGAATACGCTCATTCTGATGACTGGGGATCACGGCATGCCGTTCCCTCGCTGCAAAAGCAATCTCTACGACATCGGCACACGCGTGCCGCTCGCCATTCGCTGGGGAGACAAAATCAAACCGGGGCGAGTTGTGACCGATTTTGTCTCGACCACCGATTTCGCTCCCACCTTCCTCGAAGCAGCCGGCTTACCCATTCCGGCAGAAATGACCGGACGAAGTTTGATGCCTTTATTCAATTCCGATCGCTCGGGACGCGTCCAGAAGAACTGGAATTCGATTCTCGTAGGAAAAGAGCGTCATGTCCCCTCCCAGGAAGCGCCCGATATGGGAGGTTATCCGTCCCGCGGTTTGCGGAATGATGATTACTTTCTCATCGTCAACTTCAAACCCGATCGCTGGCCCAACGGAACTCCCGATTATCAGAAAGCCGCCCTTCCCGGCACCTGGTACGGCGACACAGACAACGGCCCCACCAAAACTTATATTATCGCGAATATGGATCGCGATTCCGAACATCGCCGGGCTTACGAACTCTGTTTTGGGAAACGCCCGGAAGTGGAGCTGTATGACTTGTCAATGGACCCCCAACAGGTCGAAAATGTCGCCGATCACCCCGACTATGAAAAAGTTCGTCGAGAACTGGTCGCGGAACTAATGGCTCGCCTGAAGGAAAGCGGCGATCCACGAGTCATCGACAGCGACATCGATTTCGACAGCTACCCCTACCTCGGCGGCGGGCCCAAACATCCCGATGCCGGCAAAAAATAAACACCTCAGAAGAAGATATCCTACCGTGCTCAAAATCCAGGATTGCTTCGCAGCCAGCCTCGTTCTCCTCCTTTCCGTCTCTGTCTCCGCTCAGGATCAGGATCCGTTCCGGTCTCAAGTTCGACCGACCGATCCTCTCACCCCCATTGAGCAACAGGAGACATTTCGTCTCCCGCCCGGCTTTCAGATCGAGCTCGTCGCCGCCGAACCGGACATTCTCAAACCGATGAATCTCGCTTTTGATGTGCGCGGGCGATTGTGGGCCTCGATGTCGCAGGAATACCCTTATGCTGCGACGGGAGATCGAAAACCGCAGGACTGCATCAAGATTCTCGAAGACACCACAGGGGACGGTCGCTTCGACAAAATTGTCACTTTCGCCGACGGACTCAATATCCCGATCGGTCTTTACCCGTACAAGAACGGCGTGATTGCCTGGTCGATTCCGTACATCTGGTATCTGGAAGATACGAACGACGACGATAAGGCCGACAAACGAACGATCTTGTATGGCCCTATGGGCTACGAACGAGACACCCACGGCATGAACAACGGGTTCACACGCGGTTTCGACGGCTGGATGTACGCGTGCCACGGTTTCAACAATCAGACCACCGTCTCGGGAGCCGATGGCCATGAAATCACCATGCAATCAGGAAACACCTATCGTCTCCGACTCAACGGCGAGCGCATCGAACAGTTCACACACGGACAAGTCAACCCGTTCGGCATGGCACAGGATTCTCTCGGAAACCTCTTCACTGCCGACTGTCACTCCAAGCCAATCTATCAACTCGTCGAAGGCGGTTATTATCCCAGCTTCGGCAAACCACACGATGGACTGGGATTCGTGCCTCCAATGATGAATCATCTGCACGGTTCGACGGCCATCGCCGGTGTTGCCATTTACGAAGATGATCTTTTTCCTCCCGA
The DNA here is from genome assembly GCA_014762625.1 of Planctomycetaceae bacterium. Taxonomy (GTDB): domain Bacteria; phylum Planctomycetota; class Planctomycetia; order Planctomycetales; family Planctomycetaceae; genus JABURQ01. The sequence continues at coordinate 9,834 of JABURQ010000125.1, forward strand.
GTATCGGGGCGACTTTTTCTCCGGCAACGTGATGACAAGTCGGATCAATCGCAATCGCATCGAACAACACGGAGCCACTCTGAAAGCCATCGAACAACCCGACTTCTTAACCACCAGCGACCCCTGGTTTCGCCCTGTCGATGTGCAACTCGGCCCCGACGGCGCACTTTATGTGGCTGACTTCTACAACCGGATCATCGGACATTACGAAGTTCCCCTCGACCATCCGGGCCGCGACCGCACGAGCGGACGCATCTGGCGAATCACCCACACCGACGCCGACCACGCGGGACGCGCTCACTCTCAAAAACGACTCCCCGAACTTTCGCTGAAGGAACTGATTCGCGAACTGGGCCATCCCAATCAGACACGCCGCATGCTGGTCACCGATTATCTCTCGGACACCATCGGCGAATCCGCCATCCCCGCACTCTATCAAGCCCTTGCCGAGAGTTCTGAACCCGCCGTCATCGCGAATGCACTCTGGGTTCTGTATCGCCTGAACGCGACGGATCGTCTTGATTTCCCGCTGCTCCTCAAACACCCGGAGTCACTCGTTCGCTTGCACGCCGCCCGTATTCTCCACGAACAACAGCAGCCCGCCGCCAATGCCGTGGTAGCCTGCGAATATCTGCTGAATGACGACAACCCGTTCGTGCGTCTCGCCGCAGTGCAAACATTGGGACGACACGCTCTCCCGACGCAGGAAGTGGAGAACCTGCTCCTCCGATCTCTCGAAGCGATTCCTGCCGACGATGTGATTCTCAAACACACAACTCGCATAGCATTACGGGATCTCTTCAACCGCGACGCCGAATTTGTCAAACACCAGTTTCCGGACGCCGACCATCATGTGCGGGCACAGACCGTCGCCGATATCACTCTAGGAATGAAGGGAGAATCGGCAGGCCGGTATCTCCTCGATTATTTTCGAACCTTCCCCGAGGAAGCGAATCGCTCTCCCGAATTGATCACTCACGTCGTCAAGTCACTCCCTCCCGAACGACTCCCGGAAGTGATTTCGCTGATCCGGACTCAATTCAAAAAGAACTGGGAACAGCAACTTCCGCTGCTGTTTCAAATCCATGAGACTCTCGGAGTGCGACGCGCGTCAAACAGCCCCGAACTTGTCGCCTGGGCCGACCAACTGTTTGACGATCTGTCTCAGCTCCTGGACAATGTCAAATCGAATTGGAGAACCTCCTATTCAGAAAACGATCCCTGGCAACACCAGAAACGTCCCTGTGCCGACGGACAGACCGCAAACCTGATCAGCAGCCATCCCGCCGGAGAACAATTGACTGGTTCGCTCATCTCACGAGTCTTCTCGGCTCCCGAGTCGTTCAGTTTCTACCTCTGTGGTCATCGCGGCTTCCCCAACAAGCCGCCTCACAATCTGAACGTCGTCACGCTCAAAGACGCCGAGTCCGGCGATATTCTGAAATCAGCCTATCCTCCGCGTAACGATACCGCTCAAAAGATCGAGTGGGATTTGCGCGAGCTCAAAGGCCGAAAAGTTTACCTGCAAGCAACCGATGGCGATGCGGGGAATGCCTATGCCTGGCTGGCGTTGGGACGATTCGATCCGCCCCTCCTCACCGTCCCCGATTTCGTCCCTTCTTACACTGGGCACCTGCTGGCCTACCTGGCACGTACAAAAACCGCCTTCCATCTCGGCAATCGTCAACAGATCGTCCGGGATTGGCTGGTCGTCTCCGACAATCATCCGCAAGCCCAACATCTGCTGGCATTGGCCGTCCTCCAGGGACAATCGAGACCGCTGGCTGAAAGCCTGGCGGAAACTCTGAAATCTCCGTCTCTCCCCTACAAGTCTCGCCAGGTGATCATTGGAGCGATCCTCAGCCCTCCGGCGGACAATCAACTTCCATTTTCCACACTGGTCAAGTCGATGCCCTCCGGGCTTCAGGAGACGCTCGTCCTCGCACTCTCCAACAGTACCGCGGGCCGAACCAAATTATTCGAACTGATGACCAAGGGGCAGCTTTCCCCTCGACTCCTCCAACGACAGGCCGTCGCTGCTCGACTGAACGCCGTCGCCAATCCCCAGCAGAAAAAGGCCATTCAGGAACTGACCTCCAACTTACCGGATGTCTCGGCGGAACTGAAATCGCTGATCGCGTCTCGCCTGAAAGCCTTTCCTCTCCAGTCCGCTTCTCTGGAACGAGGTCGTCAGGTCTTCGAGAAGAATTGCCAGAATTGCCACCAGATTGCCGGCAAAGGGGCTCTGGTCGGTCCGCAACTGGACGGCATCGGCAACCGGGGCACAGCTCGACTTTTCGAAGATACTCTCGACCCCAACCAGAACGTCGATGTCGCGTTTCACACCATGACGATCGTCACCACCGAAGGAAAAGTGATAACGGGACTCTTTCGACGCGAAGAAGGCGATCAATGGATCCTGGCGGATAACAAAGGAAAAGAGTTTTCCGTGGCTGCGGAGGCGATTGAGGATTCGACCAAGTCTCCGTTATCATTGATGCCGGAGAACATCGCCCGCGACCTTCCTCCTGAAGACTTTTTCGCGTTGATGAAATATCTCCTCGAACAGACCGCCGCTCCCCCGAATCCCCAGTAAAAAAACCCGCCGATGCGAGTTCTCAGCTATAACATCCATAAAGGAATCGGCGGACGCGACCGGCAATACAAGCTGCGCCGGATCATCGATGTCATCGAGCACGAAAACCCGGACATCATCTGCCTGCAGGAGGTCGATCGGAACGTTCGTCGTTCGAATCACGACGACCAGCCGCTCGTCCTTTCCGATTACTTCAATTTCCCGCATCGCATGTACCGCATGAACGTGCATTTGCAGGAGGGGGGCTACGGCAATCTGCTGTTATCCCGCTGGTCTTTCAAAACACGGCACGAGATTTCCCTGCAAAAGGGAGATCGTAAAGCCCGTTCGGCACAAATTGCCTTGATCGAAACTCCAGAGGGAGATGTTCGTCTGGTGAATTATCACCTGGGACTGGCCGAAGCCGAGCGGCATTGGCAGGTCGAGCACCTGCTAAACCATCGGCTCTTTCGGGAAGCCAAAGACGCTCCGACACTCATTATCGGAGATACGAACGACTGGCGCAATACACTGAATACGGGACCGCTCGCCGAAGTTTCGTTCCAGGAGGTCACCTCTCCTCCTTCCCGATATCGATCGTTTCCCGCGTATCTGCCGATGGGATCGCTCGACAAGGCATTCTGTTGCGACTGCATCGACATCCACGAAGCCCGCGTTGTCAAAAGCAAACTGGCCAAAGATGCTTCCGATCACTTACCGCTCGTGATCGATTTTCATCTCAAGAACCAGAATTCCCCGTCAGATTAGCTCTTTGATCATTTCGCCGCCGTCAACAAGCTTGATCGGACGTCCGTCGGCGGTAATGTATTCTTCGCGCGGATCGATGCCCAGCAATTCGCAGTAAGTCACGAACAGGTCCTCAGCCGAGATCGGCCTTTCGGTCACATCGATCCCGTCCTTATCGGTCGCCCCGATCACCTGTCCCATTTTGACGCCTCCACCCGAGAAGCAGGTGATCCAGCCTTTGGAATAGTGATCGCGTCCGCCGTCCTCCTTGAGCTTGGGAGTACGGCCAAACTCACCCATCCAGACGACGAGCGTATCGTCGAGCATGCCCCGTTCTTCCAAATCGAGCAGCAAGGTCGAATAGGCGGGATCAACTTCCGCACACAGGTTCGGCTGATCTCGAAATCCTTTCTTGTGGGTATCCCAACCCGCGTCGTTTTTGTCGCCGGTGGAAATCACCTCCACAAAGCCGACTCCCTCTTCGACGAGACGACGAGCCAACAGACACCCCTGGCCGAAATTAGTGCGTCCGTAACGGTCGCGGAGGGTGTCGGATTCATTATCGAGATCGAACGTCTTCATTTTCGGACTGAGCACGAAGCGGGTCGCCCGTTCGTACACGCCCTGCTTTTCAGCGACCTGTGCTTCGCCGCCCGATTTTGCAAATTGCTGATCGAGTTGATCGGTCAAAGACAACCGCCGCCGAACGACATCAGGATCAACTTGCGGCACGACGTTAGGCGGAAGTTCGTCCGCTTTCTCAATATTGAACGAGGAATACGAGCTTCCCAGAATCCCGGCGGAGACATCGCGGGTTTTGATGCGCGGCTTCCCGATCCGCACGAACGGCGGCAACTCGGTTACAAAATCGCGCCGAGCCCACGCAACCGCCGACCCGAACGTCGGATATTGAATCGCGGGATTCGGTCGATAACCGGTTCTCAGGTGATGGATGGCGCGATCGTGGACCGCTTCGGGCGTCCGCATGGAGCGAATCAACGCGATCTTGTCCATCACCTGTGCCGTTTTCGGCCAGAAGTCGGCAAACTCGACACCCGGCACATTGGTCGAGATCGCTTTCGCAGGGCCTTGTTTCTCGGAACCGACTTTCGGATTGAAGGTGTCGTACTGTGACGGACCGCCATCCATCCACAGCAGGATCATCGACTTCCCCTGCTTCCGGAGTTCTTCCGCCTGCAGCATCAGATAATCGCGCCAACCGAACGTCGTCACTCCCGCCGCCGTCAATCCGGAGGCAGCCTTCAGGAACAAACGACGATCGACAACGCCTTCGCGATTAACGCCGAGATTCAATTCGGGATGAATCATAATTTCCTCAATACGTATCGCCCGGGGATGCCGTTAACGACGCGTGGTGAATTCGGTGGAATTGATCAACGACCAGAGAACATCTTCAAAGGCGGCTCCGCGATCTTCAATCGATTGCACGTGCTGCCAGCAGATTTTCAGTTCCCGGTCGGTAGGCTTTCGAGCCAGCAGCAATCGATACAGTTTCGTGATGACTTGGGCATCGTCGGTTTCGCTCTGCAGCAATTTGGCGAGAACGGTTCCGCTCTCCGGGTCGGCATCGACCTGAGCCTGCAGTTCCTCATTGTTCATCATCAACATTGCTTGGCTCATGGTCCGCTGAACCACTTGGGGACCAAACGACGGATCGTAACCGAAGGTTTCCGCGACCGATTCCTGAATTGTCTTGGGAGGCGGAGGGAAACGAATTTCGGCAGTCGGCTTGGGAGTCGGCTTGCGGACGACGGGAACGTCAAGCGCCGTCTGTAAGGAATCGAAGACCTCATCGCCTCGCAAGCGCGTCTGTTCGAGATAGGCGAAGGGATGCGTTCGCTCGGGGAGATCGGTGGGAATCTCCTGACCGTAATATCGGGTATTCAGAATCAACTGAAACAGATCTTTCACATCATAACCGGTGGCGAGAAAATGATCGGTTAACGATTCGTGAACCTCCGGGAGTAACTGCGGCTGATTGACACCCATGTTATCCACCGGAGAATAGAAGCCGTCCCCCGCGATCCGATCCCAGAGTCGATTCACAAACGCGCGAGCAAACCAGCGATTGCGATTGTCGGTCAACAATTGAGCCAGTTCGGCCCGTCGCTCGTGGTCGGGGCGTCCTGCGTCCATTTGCTGGCCGGAGAGAAAGACCGGCTGCATTTCCTGTCCCTTCTTGCCGGGATCGGCGTTGGGCATTTTGTACTCGCCCTTCTCTTTCGCCGAAACGACTGTAGCGGCCCCTTTATTGTGAGGCATTTTAACCTGCGTGCGAGCGAAATACGCCGCCAGCGAATGAAACTGATCCCGCTTCCAATCATCGAACGGATGATCGTGACACTCGGCACATTGAATCTGCACGCCGAGGAATATTCGCGCGGTTTCCGCGGCGAGCTTCGTCGGTTCTCCCTGATGATAGGCGACGAAAGTGGCGGCGGGTTCCTCCGAGACTTTTCCGGTGGAAGTGAGGATCTCGGTGACGACTTCATCCCATGCGACATTCTGATTGAATTGCTCAGCGAGCCATTCCTTGAGAGGCTCATAATTCAGAAACGTCAATTCGGGAGGCGTCACCCGATACGAAATGGTATCGCTCCAGTAGTTCGCCCAGTTCTTGCCGAAATCAGGATGTGCGAGACATCGCTCGATCAGACGTTGACGCTTGCCGGTGCTGTCGTCATTCAGGAAGACATTCTGTTCTTCGAGTGTCGGCTGACGACCGAGCAGGTCGAGAGTCACACGCCGCAGAAAAACGGGATCGGAAGCAGCCTTGAAGTCTGCAACATTTCGCTCGACTGCGACAGCAATCAGTTCGTCCACTTCCTCGGCGGTCACTGTTCGATATTGAAGTTTTGGAGCCTGGGGTTCGGTGATCGGCCTGGGAGCACGCAAAGGTTCCTGCGCGTCTGCCACTAATGCCAGCAGAACAATGATCAAACCCGAGTATCGCATTCCAGAAACTCTCTCCGGACAAGACGTTGCGTTTAGAGACCTAGAGCTTACCATGATATGAGCCAAGTCCCGTGAGATCAAGATTTTCTGAGTCGATGTGAACAGATCTGGCGTTCGAGATTGCCGGTCATACGGATCGAGCGGTCACTTCTTGAGCAGAGTCGGCAGATAGCCGAGACCACATCCGGCAACCAGTCCCACGAAGTGGGCGGCGTTACCGACACTGACTCCTGTCATCGCTTCGACTGCCCCCACCATCCCCATCACCAACCAGGCCATCATGATGAAAATGGCAGACTGGGTGAGAAGATATCCTTCACTGGGCTCATACCGCGTCTTCATCCAGATATAGCCAAACAGGCCGTACACGACTCCCGACATCCCTCCTCCGATAGAAAATTCATGGTTCATTTGCCACCAGACAACGCTTCCGGCGTTTGAGATCACCGCCAGTAGAAGCAGAATTCCGAGATAGCGCCATGCCCCTTTTCGAGATTCGACCTGGCTCCCCAATTGATAGAGCCACACCATGTTGAACAGGATGTGAATCGGATCAAAGTGAATAAAAATCGGGGTGATGAGTCTCCAGACCTGACCGTGTAAGATCCCTTCAAAATAGGGGGCTGGTCTGACATATCGATTAGTTCCTATAGGAACAAGCGGTTCCGATGTCAGCATCGTGAGTAATCCGGGTTCACTCGAATAACTGCCAAAATTGGTGAACAGTGTCACCAGAATACTCAAAACAATGAACGCCTTTGTCACCGGACCTGCTTTGAGACCCGTTCCGCCGCGTCGCCATTTCGTCCGAACATCGACCTGCCGTCTTTTGAACTCGCGGGCGGCTTTTTCTTCCGCCTTGCGTTTCTTCTCCGCTCGAACACCGTGCCCTCGATACTTCTCGGCATCGGGTTCCTCGCGAAATTCGTCGAGTTCCTCTTTCACACGATCGGTCTCGTCTTCCTCGATCGCCCAAATCGCGAATTGGCCATCCTCGGCTTCGTATTGAGTTTTCACCCCCTCGACGAGCAGGTAATCCACAAACCGCTGTGCCTGATCCTGAGAGGGAAGATCGCCGACGTGTCGCATGATCGATGTTTCCTCGGACGTTACGACTGCTGGACAGATTCGGACGAATCGGATTCCTCGGTCTCTAGCACCGAGGGGCCTTGCGGTTTCGGCATCTTCATCTCGGGGTTGAGATTGACGCGGCAGATATCGCGCGTCTCGGTATCGAGAATAGTGACGTTCGGTTCGCGAAAGAACCAGCCCCCCGTTTCGCCCGGATTGATATACATCCGACCGTGCTTGTCGGTGACTTCACTCGGGCGATGCGTGTGAGCGTACACCACCACATCGGCTCCTTCGACGTATCCTTTCACCTGATCCAGCATATGCGTCAACAGAAACTTCGTGCCGTCCTTGGCGACGAACCCGAACGGCGGCTCGCCCAGGGTCCCGACAATTTTCATCCCGCCCTGAATGCCGATTTTGTTGCCGTCGTTATCACCGAAACAGGCAATCATCGGACAGCGCAAGTTCCTTAACGGCGGAATGACCAGCGGCGAGACGAAATCGCCCGCGAAGACGACCAGCTCGCAACCGTATTCGTTGAACACATCGACGACGCGTCGGACGTGGTCGAGATGATCGTGGGAATCGGCGAAAATGCCAACACGCATGAATCGCTCCTGATGATGAAAGTCTGAACTATCCGTACCCTAATGAAAAACAGGCCTCATGCCCAGCCGACAGGCTCCAAGTCGTCAAAACCCGCAGAGTCTGCCGCGCCCCCCTTCCCTCCGCCACTCGCATTTCAACACCTCTTCCGACCGAGAATCCCGCTCTCAGCAAAATTTGCTGCGATCAACCGGCAGCAACTGCCGATCAGAGTTATGCTCGGGAGCGTGATGCTCCTTGATAATGGAAACGGCGTCGATGAGCGACGTTGTCTGTTGCCACGAGCGCGTTCTCGGACCGGAAGCCGGAGTGCTCACACCGCCTTTGATCCTGGTCCATGTTCCGTCGATTCTTTCTCATGACGGCTTTGCCGGTCCTGTTTCCGCTGATCGCCTGCGCGCAGCCACCCGCTCCCGCAGCCGTCGCAGAGAATCCGATCCCCGCGGACTCCCCCACAGCCGCACACGAAGTCGATCATCGATTCTGGATCGTCAGTAGCCGTCGCGCCTCACAGAAACGCGACCGGATCGGCTGCGGACCGCTCGATGTCTGGACGGCCGACTGTTCTCAATGCTTTTCCAACTGCTCTCCCCGACATATCTCGATACCGACCGTTCGCTCGCCACTCGGCGAAAAAGAATTTCAGCACGCGCTCACTCCCGGAGTTCCCGTCTGCATCGTGATTCACGGAAGCTACGTCGAGTGGGACCGGGCCGACGACTATAGCTGGAAAGCGTATCGCTGGTTGAAGCAGGCGCGTCCCCACGAACCGCTCCACGTCATCGCTTTCAGTTGGCCTAGCGATCCGCTGACGTTTGTCCCGAATATTGATTTCAACGTGTTAGGCAAACGGGCGGCTCTCAACGCGTTTTATTTAGCGCGTCTATTGCAACAGATCCCCCCGGAATCTCCCGTCTCCTTCTTCGCACACAGCCAGGGAACCCGCTCGGTAACAGCTCTGCTGCATCTGCTGGCGGGAGGCACCGTCCAGGGATATCAACTTCCTGCGGGGACAGATCGCGGACACCGGATCCGCGTCGTCCTGGCCGCCGCGGCCGTCGATCACGACTGGCTCAATCCCGGAAATCTCTACGGTCGCGCGCTCTGTCGTACAGAAGCGGTCCTCAATCTGGTCAATCAACACGATTGGGCTCTCGGCTTTTATCACCTGCGCTCCCTCAACAGCAAACACGCCGTCGGACGCTCCGGATTTCGCCACAGTGACTACCAATGTATGGGACCTCTGGCGTATCGAATCCATCAGATGGACGTCACTCGTGAAATCGGAACCGGTCACAATTTACAGAGATACCTATCAAGAAACGACCTCGCCGCGGCCATCGCCCCGTATCATTATTTCTCGAATCAGCAAAACACGCCCGCCCGCATCCTCGCGCCTCCCTCGGACGTCCAGCCAACACGTTATGCAGGCGAAGAGACCCGCCAACGGGCCGTCAACAGGTAAACCGCAAAACTGACCAGCCAGTGCGAGCCTGCGTATTCGGTGGCCACAATCGCCTCGAGTCCGGCGGTCTGATGTTCGTTGGCTAAAGCGGATAATTTCGTCGCCATCTCCGATCGACCGCAGGCCGACGCAATCGCTTTCAACATCCAGGCCCGGCTCAGATTGAGTCCCGACCAGTGCGCCAGCTTGCCATCCTGAGGATTCACGGATTCCACCGGATCGAGCCATTGGGAATCGTTCACAATCGCTCCTTGAGGCAGGAAATCCTCCACCCAGGCGTGATATACTTCCACATCGAGTATTCGCCGTAATAGGTCTGCTTCTGCGAGTCCCGGCGAGAGAAAATCGTAGGCGGACGGCTCCAATCGAAACGGCCAGGGCAAATCGGTCAGATAAAACTGACGCGCCTGTTCGTCGATCAATTCGAGCATGGCTTCCTTTTCGCAGACCGTGGCCCAATCGTGGACCAGTCCCATCGCAAACGCCGACTGAGAGTGTTCCCCGCCGCGAATCGGAGCCGGCAGAGTTTCGAGCCAATCGAAGAATCGCAACGACAACATCTCTTCCAGCGGCTCCAGTTCGTCCCGCCACTTCGCGAAGTTCGACGATTCCTCAGCAGACTCTCTCAACTCCAAACACAACATCAAGAGCCACGCGACACCATAAGGCATTTCAAAGCGTTCGCGCTCGGAGAGATACACCATCTCGTCGGCGATATTCTCTGCTGTCAGCGATCGTTCGAGAGCGGGTTCGATCTCAGATTTAAGAGAGGTTTCGGGATAAAGCCGTAAGAAGCGGACCAGCGCCCAGTGATTGTGTACGGCGGAATGCCAATCGAAACAGCCATAAAACGCAGGATGCATCTTTCGGGGCGTGGAGACGTCGCCCTCAGCTCGCCACAAATGCTGAGTGTGATTCGGAAACTCCCGATGCAGAACATCGAGCGATATCCGAATTAACGCTTCGCATTGCGATTGTAGAGAATCTTGATTCAGTAGAGGGTCCGGAATTGTCATAGACGGTTTGCAAATTGGATTTCGGTCCGGATAAGATATCAGGTCTCACTCAATATTTCCTTCCACACCTCCCACAGGAGAACAGACACGTGAAGCAACTGGGATTTCTGGCACTCTGTGCCCTGACGCTCTTCGCCACGCAATCAGCAAACGCCGCCGATGAGGACGGCTGGATCACACTGTTTGACGGTTCCTCACTCAAAGGCTGGAAAGCCAGCGAGAACAAAGACGCTTGGACCCTCAAAGATGGCATCCTCACCTGTCATGGAGAACGGAGCCACCTGTTCTACGTCGGCAAACACGCTCCCTTCAAAAACTTTGAACTTAAAGTCGAAGTGATGGCCGAAAAGAACAGCAACTCCGGCATCTATTTCCACACCGAATACCAAGAAACCGGCTGGCCCAAAAAAGGCTTTGAAACACAGGTCAACAACACCTACGTCAAAGACCCCAAAAAAACCGGCAGTCTGTACGGAGTCGTTAATGTCACCGACCAGCTTGTCGGAGACGGTGAATGGTGGACTCAACACGTCATCGTCAAAGACAATACCGTCACCATCAAAGTCAACGGCAAGACCACGGTGAAGTACACCCAACCGGACGATTACGTCCCGGAGGATAAGAATTTCGAGCGAAAAATCAGTTCAGGAACATTCGCGCTCCAGGCCCACGACCCTCACAGCATCGTTCATTATCGCAGCGTCAAAGTAAAACCGCTGCCGTAATTGCCGCCGACAAAGTGATCTCCAGAAATGACGAAACCGTGATTCTCCGCCAGGCGGGGCATCACGGTTTTTTTTGACACATAAAAAAACCCTCGCGATCTTCTCAGACAAGAGACATCACGAGGGCCGTATTTGCGGAGGACGCTTCGGAGGGGTTATCGTTTCTGGTTTCTCATCATGACCCAGCCGATGAACAAGACAAAAATCAGCGCGTAAGAATACTTCTGCGGAGTCATGTTTTTAATATGGAAATCCATAAAGTACGACAGTTCCGTGAAGTAATGGGAGACGCCGTAGTAAATCTTGTCGAACATGACGATCTCTTACAGGGGGGCTCAAGACAATTTCATCACGACCCATCAGAGATTCCGTAGGGCCTGCAACTGAAAAGTAGCTCGTAAATCTCCGTAAACGCCGTTTTTTTTCACGGTAGTCGGCGATTTTCCCCGGAAAAATCCGTTCCAGCCCCATATGTCGCACAATACATGGCATGCGAGCGGAAACGGCTACTGGAAGACGACGAGATTGTCGCGGTGGATCACTTCCTGGTAAGGAAGGTCTCCCAGAATGATCATCATTTCATCGGGTCGGCAGCCACATATTTTGAGGGTCTGTTCGGAATTGTAATTCGATAGTCCTCGTCCAATTTCCCGCCCCTGTTCGTTTTTGATCGCTACCAGCTCTCCCGCGGAGAATGTCCCCTCGGACGATTTAATCCCGATCGCCAGCAACGATTTACCACGCTCCCTGAGCGCGGCGACCGCCCCGTCATCGACCGTGAGAAACCCTTTCGGCGGAACCGTAAATCCGATCCAACGTTTCCAGGCGGGGAGCGCGCGACCGTCCGCAAGAAAGAGCGTGCCGACTTCCTCGGCCTCCAGAATGCGGGAGAGAATTCCGGGATGATGCCCGTTCGCGAGAATCACACTTTCCCCCACTTTAGTCGCCATTTTGACCGCTTGTAACTTGGACTGCATCCCCCCCGTTCCTCGAGAGGTCCGCGTCTCGACCGAGAGCTGTTCCAGACCGTCATCCCACGACTTAATCAAGGGAATCACATGCGAACCGGAATCAGCCGGATCGCCGTCATAGAGCCCGTCCACGCTGGTCAGAATGATTAAGAGAGGATTGGGGAGAAGATTACACACCATCGCCGCGAGATGATCGTTGTCGCCGAATTTGACCTCATCGACGCTCACCGTATCATTTTCGTTCACAATCGGAATCACGTCGTACTCAAACAGCGTATTCAGCGTATTGCGGACGTTTAAATAGCGGCTTCGATGTTTGAAATCGATTCCCGTCACCAGCATCTGAGCGGCGTGATACCCGCGATCTCGCAACGCCTTATCGTACAAATGAATCAGATGTGCCTGTCCGGCCGCGGCGGCCGCCTGCAGGTGGGGCAAATCGCGTGGACGTTCACGGAGGGAAAGCAGTTCCATCCCGGCGGCAACCGCCCCGCTGGAGACCAGCACGACTTTTCGGCCCGATTCGCGAATCGCACACAATTGCTCCGCAAGATGCACGATACGATCGTTATCGAGCGTATCGTCCGGACGCGCAAGGGTATTCGTCCCGACCTTGACGACAATCGTCTCAGCGGTTTCGACCACTTCACGTCGGACCAGGTTTTCCATGACGTACGATCTCTGGGTAACGGGGAGCCTGTGAGTCAATTTCTCTCGACGGAAGGAGTTATCTTAGCGGAAGCAGCGGGAAGCGAAAGTGTCGCGCGGAATCCGTTTCGCCCTCTATTTTATCAGACAGCCGTTCCTGCCCCTAGTTCGGCCACGACTTGAAAGGGGATTGCTGAAAATTGGATTCCGCCGGTTGGCGAGTGGGTATGAGGACTGTATGATCGTAATGTGAAGGACGTGCGAGCCGTCCTCTCCACCGGTCTCCTCGCAAAGGGCGGAACTTCAGGGATGTCTGAACTTTACCACGAATGTGGCGTCGCGGCTGTTTACCATCTCCCCTCGGACGAAGTCAGCCTGCTGCTTCCCGAAGGAGATCCCAATAAAACGTCTAATTTGATGTCCCGCCTGCTGCTGGACATCCAAAACCGCGGTCAACTCGCCGCCGGTATGACCACCTTCAACCCGAACCGCTCCCAATTAATCGACACCCACAAAGATGTCGGTACCGTGAATGAGGTGTTTCATCTCAATCACGAGGAACAGTTCAAAAAACTGATGAAGGAGTACGAGGGCCCCGCCGCCATCGGCCATACGCGCTACGCAACCTGCGGCAAAGACGACCGCAGCTACGCCCAGCCGTTTGAACGACACCACATCGAAAAGCCGAAATGGTTCAGCTTCGCCTTCAACGGTCAACTCGCCAATTACCCGGAATTGCGAGACGAAATTCTCCAGCAGACGAACCACCACCTCGCCCGCGAGACCGATACCGAAATTCTCCTGCACATGCTCAGCCAGGAACTTTCGAGCACTCCGGATCACGACCTGCTGACCATTCTCAAGTCACTCAGCGGCCGGCTCGACGGTGCTTACAATATCGTGTATCTCAATTCGCTGGGGGAGATGTTTGTCGCCCGCGACCCGCAAGGGATTCGCCCCCTCTGTTACGCGATCGACGGACCGCTCTTCGCCGCCGCCAGCGAATCAGTCGCCCTTACGAACCTCGGCTTCCCCGCGGAGAGCATTAAAAATCTCGAGCCGGGACACGCAATTCTCATCCGAGACGGCATCCTCGAAAAAAAGCAATTTGCTGAGTCTTCGCGCAAGGCGCATTGTTTCTTCGAATGGATCTACTTTGCCAACGTCTGTAGTAATCTTGACGAACGCAGTGTCTATCTGACACGCAAGCGACTCGGAGAGGAACTCGCCGAACAGGAAACGGTCGAAATCGACGAAGACACGATCGTCGTCCCGGTTCCCGACACCGCAAAGGCCGCCGCCGACAGCATGGCGTATCAGCTCAAAATCCCTTCCCTCGAAGGTTTAATCCGCAATCGCTACATCGGGCGGACCTTCATCGAAGGGAACAACAACCGGGCCGCCAAAGTCCGGGCGAAATACACGCCGCTGCCGGAAGTCCTCGACGGAAAGCGAGTCTTCCTGGTCGAAGACACCATCGTCCGCTCGACCACGATGAAAGCCCTCATCTCTCAGTTACGCGAACGTGGGAAAGCCAAAGAAATCCACGTCCGGGTTGCCTGCCCGCCGATTGTCTCTCCCTGTTTCTACGGCATCGATATGTCCACGATTCAGGAACTCTTCGCGCCACGCTTTCTAAACGACGACTCTCTGGAACTGACTCCCGAAATCGAAGCCCGCATGGCTGAAGAGTTGGGAGCCGACACTCTTCGCTACCTGCCGATGGAATCGGTCGCCCGTAGTGTCGAACTCCCCGCGTCGTCACTCTGCCAGGCCTGCATCAACAGAGACTATCCGACTCCTGCCGGAAAAGCGCTCTACGAACAGGCGGTCGTCAATCTGACCGATCCCGCGTCCTGGAATAACGGCGGACACGAGCGAACCTACGACCGTTCTGCCGAAGTCAGCGCCACCCGTACTTGAGCTTCTATTTTTTGGTAACTCATGGAGAAACCACACCACGAACTCGCCATCCGGGTCCGCTACAGCGAAACCGACGCGATGGGGTATTTGCATCATTCCAACCACGCCGTCTATTTTGAAATGGGACGGACCGAGTTGTTCCGCGCTCGCGGAGGCAATTATCGACGGTTGGAAGAACTGGGATACTTTTTTGTCGTCGCTCAACTCGACATCCGCTTCCGCGCTCCCGCTCGCTATGACGATGAACTCACGCTCATCACCACATTGGACAATCAGGGCGCCGTGAAGCTCGAACATAAATATCAGCTTCTACGCGGCGACGAACTGATCGCGGAGGCGTCCAGCACGCTGGCTTGTGTCGATCAGACGGGGAAAGTGCAAATGATTCCGGAAGATTTCCACGAACAAAGCGGCAGCTAGCCCCCTAGCCCCCGAATCACGCTCCCTCAAACATCCTCGACGCTGTTCTATGACGGCAACCGATCTGCTGACGGGGATGCATGCAGGGCGGAAATGCGAAAAATTCATGATCCCCCCGACTCCAGACAGCAGGATTGGGGTTTATGAGTCCGCCAGTTGAGATTATACCGGAGTTTAGTGACTTTTCTGAAACCTTCCCGCGCGTGGACAGGTATCTCTGAGAGTACAATTCACATTCCATTATCCGCAAGAATTCCTGTGATTCAGGTTGCCCTATGAAGATTTGCCGTCTTGCTCTGTTTCTCGTTCTGTCTCTCTGTTTCTCAAGCGGAGCCAATCTCGTTTCGGCGGAAGAAGCTCCCCGCGTAGGACGGACGATCGACGATTTCGAGTTGACCGATTTCCGAGGCAAAAAAGTTCAGCTCAGCGATTTCGACCAGAGCAAGCTGATTGTCGTTGCTTTCGTGGGCACGGAATGTCCGCTCGCCAAATTATACGGCCCCCGCTTACAGGATCTCGCCACCGAGTATGCGGATCGGAACGTCCAAATCATCGGTATCAACGCCAACCGACAGGACACACTCACTGAAATCGGCGGCTGGGCCAATCGACACGAAATCCGCTTCCCCATACTGAAAGATCAACGGAACAAAGTCGCCGACATGTTCGGTGCGGTCCGTACCCCCGAAGTCTTCGTTCTCGACCGGGACCGCAAGGTACGCTACTGGGGACGCATCGACGATCAATACGGCATCGGCATCGTCAACAATCGACCGCAGGAAACCTGGCTGAAAGATGCCGTCGAAGAACTGCTCGCCGGGAAACCAGTCGAAGTATCCTCCGTTGAGGCAGTCGGTTGTCATATCGGACGTGTCAAGGAACCGAAGCCTGATTCTCCCGTCACCTACTCCAATCAGATCGCCCGCATCTTACGCGACCACTGCGTCGAGTGTCACCGGGCGGGAGAAATCGGTCCGTTCGAACTGACCGGCTACTCCGAAGTCGTCGGCTGGGCCGAGATGATCCGCGAAGTGGTCAACGACAAGCGGATGCCTCCCTGGCACGCCGACCCCGCGCATGGAACCTTTGAGAACGATATCAGCCTCACCCCCGAACAAATCAAACAGATTGACCTCTGGGTCCGAAACGGCGCTCCAGAAGGGGATCCCGCCGAACTCCCCGAGCCCAAAACCTACACCACCGGCTGGCAACTACCTCGCACGCCGGACGATATCTTTAAAATGCGGAAAGAACCCTTCCACGTCGCCGCCGAGGGAGAAATCAAATATCAGTATTTCAAAGTCGATCCCAAGTTCACCGAAGACAAATACATTTCCGCCGCGGAAATCATTCCCGGAAATCGCGAAGTGGTCCACCACATTCTGGTCTTCGCCAAACCGCCCGGTAAACGTTTCCCGCTCGGCGGTGGAGGGGGCGAGTTCCTGGTCGGCTACGTTCCCGGCTCCCGTTTCAAACCGCTTCCCGAGGGATTCGCGAAACTGGTTCCCAAGGGCTCCGAGTTGATCTTCCAGGTCCATTACACCCCCATCGGCACCGAACAAATCGATCTGAGTCAAGTCGGCTTTCTGTACGCTGAACCGGACGAGGTGTCTAACATTGTCGTCACTCAGCAGGCTCTCAATCACCGGATCGAAATTCCTCCCCACGCCCGGAACCACGAAGAAACATCAAAATCCAACGCGGCTCCGACTGACATGCAGATTTTGAATCTCATGCCTCATATGCATTTGCGAGGTAAGTCCTTCTCCTACACGCTGGTCAAACCGGATAACTCCCGCGAGACGCTGTTGGACGTTCCCGCCTACGATTTCAACTGGCAAACCGCTTATCGCCTGGCGGAACCGCTGGATGTCCCGAAAGGATCCTATATCGAATGTGTCGCCCATTACGACAACTCCGCCGAGAATCTCGCCAATCCCGATCCTGAAAAGCTCGTCAAATGGGGCGATCAGACCGATGACGAAATGATGATCGGCTACTTCGATGTGGTCGTCGAGAAGGAACTGGTTCTCGGCCAGGACCCCGACTTCAAATCGACGCCGCGTAAACGACTCCAAAGCAAAGCCGCTCAGCGACTCTTCCAACAACTCGACGCCAACCAGGATGAGTTTATTACGGAGGATGAGTTGAAGAATCCGAACCAGAAACGGCTCTTCAACCTGTTTGACGTCGATCAAAACAAGAAGCTCACCCCCGGCGAACTGGAGACAGGACTTCTCAAGCGCGAAAAACTCCGCAATTGATTTGCAAGTCGCTTTCGATCATCCTCAAGCACACCCACACACTTGAGGAATCCACGCATGCGATCTCTGCTCTTCTCTTTGCTGCTATGTCTGACGACGACTCTGCTTTCGGCTGCCGACAAGCCCAACATCATTCTGATGATGGCCGACGACCTCGGCTGGGGCGATGTCGGCTATAACGGACACGATCGACTGCTCACGCCGCACCTCGACCGAATGGCCGCCGAGGGAATCCGTTTCAATCGTTTTTACGCAGCGGCCCCGGTCTGCTCCCCGACGCGCGGAAGCTGCATCACGGGACGCCACCCCTATCGATACGGCATCTACTTCGCCAATACCGGCCATCTCCCGGCAGAAGAAATGAATCTCGCCGAGTTTCTGAAGACGCAAGGTTACGCCACGGGACACTTCGGGAAGTGGCATCTGGGAACGTTGACCAAAGAGGTCATCGATGCCAACCGCGGCGGTCGAGACAAGCAGGAAGAGCACTACGCCCCGCCGTGGGACCGGGGATTCGATGTCTGTTTTTCGACCGAATCGAAAGTTCCCACCTACGATCCTTTACTGAAACCGGAAGGTCGCGCGAAGCAGAAGTTCTTCAACCTCATTCAGCCGAACGAACCCACCGAACCCTACAATACCCGCTACTGGACCGGACCGGGAGAAACCGCCACCGACAACATGCGCGGCGACGATTCGCGGGTCATTATGGATCGCGTGATTCCGTTTGTGAAAGAACACGCCCGGAACGAAAAACCGTTTTTCGCCGTCGTCTGGTTCCACGCACCGCACTGGCCCGTCGTCGCCGGCCCAAAACATAAGGAACCGTACCAAGACCTCGACGACTTCCACCAGAACTATTACGGCTGCATCACGGCTCTCGACGAACAGGTCGGGCGTTTACGAGCCGTACTCCAGGCTGCCGGAGTCGCCGACAATACCCTCTTGACCTTCTGTTCCGATAACGGCCCCGAAGGGAGCGCGAAGACAGGCTGCGGCACTGCGAAACATCTGCGCGGCCGCAAACGGGACCTGTATGAGGGAGGCGTTCGTGTTCCCGGTCTGATGGTCTGGCCCGATCGTTTTCCTGAACCAAAAGTGATCGACGCCCCCTGTTCGACCGAAGATTACTTCCCGACCGTGCTGGCGATCTTCGAGAAGACACTGCCGAAAGAAAAACGAATGCCGTTCGACGGCGTCAACTTCCTGCCGATCATCGACGGGAAACAGACGGAACGCGGCAGCTATATGGGCTTCCGTTCGAGAAAACAGCTCGCCTGGACAGGAGACCGCTACAAACTCTTCAGCGACAACGACGGCAAGACGTGGGAACTGTACGACCTGCGGGAAGATGAGTCCGAGAGTAACAACATCGCGAAGAACAAACCGGATCTCGTCGAACAACTGACGAAAGATTTGAATACGTGGGTCGAGTCGTTGGAATAGAGTTTAGAAGGCCAGGTGCCATGCCCTCGCTCGCGTGGGCATGCAGAACTCTTCAATCCAACAAACTCGAATCGACGCGATCATCCATGTTGGTCAACACGGGGACTGAATGACGTTGAATAGAAATGGGCTCGTCCTTGCCAGTCATCCAGGCAGACGCGCTCGACCATCTCCATTCTCTCAACAAGGCCGCGTCTCACCGGATTCTCGTGAACGTAGCGAATCTTCTCGTGGATATCGCGCGTGGATCGCAAGTTTCGATCGTAACCACCTCCCCGTTGCCAGAATCGATACGAAGATTTCCGGTTCGGTTGTTGGTCGCAGAGTTCGGACAAGTACTCGGGAGAGTGTTCCCTCAACCACAGAATCGCTCGTCGTGAGATCGATTGCTTCATGGTCGTCAAAATTGACGAAATGCGAACGTCAGTACGCGGCCATAACACCAGATGAACGTGTTCCGGCATGATCACCCACGCCCACAAATCGAACGGATGCTTTGATCGAGAAAGACTGATGGCATCGACCATCCACTGACAACTCCTGTCTTTACTCAACAACGGTAATCGACGAAAACAGGAGAACGTGAGAAAGTGGGCATCGCCGTGGCGGTCATAGACTTTTCTGGTTTTTCGATGACCGGAATTCATGAGATCGATGATATCATGCCAGACAGTGAAAGGCATGCTCACGCAAGCGAGAGCATGGCACCCGGCGAACATCGGTATGCGGCCACAACATCAGATGTACGTGTTCCGGCATGATCACCCATGCCCACAAATCGAATGGATGCTTAGATCGAGAAAGACGGATGGCATCGACCATCCACTGACAACTTCTGTCTTTACTCAACAACGGCAACCGACGAAAACAGGAGAACGTGAGAAAGTGAGCTTCGCCGTCACGGTCGTAGACTTTTCTGGTTTTTCGATGACCGGAATTCATGAGGTCGATGATATCATGCCAGACAGAGAAAGGCATGCTGACGCAAGCGAGAGCATGGCACCCGGCAAGTTAAAAACAATAAAGTTCGGATTTACCGCAGACGCATATACCCTAAAGGAGTACCGAATTATTGAGTAAGCATAAAATTTACGGCATGATTGATGAGTGTACTGATCTGTATATTGCCAAGGAAAACGATGATGGTAGCTTAACAATCACAATCGAAGTACCTAGAAGATTTGCCAATCTTTGGTTAGTCAAATTGTCTGAGCTAACAGTTAACGATCAAGAAATTGCAGAATATGAGTGAATATTTATGGCAGGGTGGCCCGAGCGATCGGTAGATCGGTCGGGTGACGAAGAGCAACTGAGGTCGCCGAGCAATAGCGAGGAATCAAGACCGAAGGCGGTAGTTTCTATTCTCTCATCCTGCAGGTGCGAACTGTGCTTGACCTGCCTCACTTGATTGAAAGAGGATGATATCTGATTCTTGTCGCATACGCGACCCAGCCATTGTATAAATGGCTGGGCCACCCAGCGAACGAGGTGGCTTATTCTCCCAATCCAGATTTATTCCTGGTGAGCGCAGAAAAACGTTGCCTTATGTGGAATTTGATATAATGGGAAACCCCATGAGAATGGGTTACCTTGACAAGGATGGATTACATTGGAAATATGATTTTAGAAAGCGGCCTGAATACTTATCGCCTTTCGATTCGGGGCCAATTTATTGAAAGATACCTGTATGCTTACCAAGTATATGCCTCCTGAAGCAGTTTCATTGGTCGAAATTGATATTGCTGAGGGGGTCGATTACAACGACGATTCGGTAATTTTGCAGGGTGTCATTTCTGCGGAGGATCAAGGAGGCTGGCCGGGCATAAACGGTTCTTTTAAAATTCATTGCTTTGACTTAGCTGCTTGGTATCTTTTGGACGAACCCATCCAAACAACTCCATTAACAGTACTACGTCCACTGCCCTCCGATTACGACAGTTTTTTTGGAGAGTTACCAGCGAACTCAATCCAGCGGCTGAAGGTGAAACTCTCTTCTGATCATGAACGCGCTGTTCTCGAAGAAATTCTGGAGCCTGAAGGGCCAACTGAAGAACTGATGCAAGTTGCGGATGAACTCAATCAGCCTGTTGTGATTTCGACCGACCAATTTGGTGACTTGGACCTGGATCGAGGAATCGACTGTTTTCGTGGAGAAAAAGAATGGAATGGCGAGACCATTGACATCTCATTTCGTGCAAAGAATGATGCGGTCCCTGAGGATGCTCTCAGTATCGCATCACAGCTCTTTCTGCATCAAGACAAATGGACGAAACAAATCGAAGAGGCCATCATTGGTGAATTGCTGGAATTGAAAAACGAAGATTGGCGAGAGGATGGAGAAACAGAAGTGTCCGCTTCGGAGTTCTTAGAACGAATGGAGTTGGTTGCTATTTCAGTCGATGATGAAGAGTTTGAGTTTTCCTACGACGATGGTGATTTGTTCTGGGGACATATGATTTATGCAAGAGGGAATCTTCGTGGAGAACTTCACGTAGGGATACAAGGTTAAGTTACACTGAGTCCACTCTTTTCTCAGTTAGATCTAAGATGAACTCCATTAATCGAGTTTACGAACAGTGTTGTCAAGCTCGCAACCCATTGCCGAGCTTGGGTGCCATGCCCTCGCTGGCGTGGGCATGCAAGTCTCTTCAATCGAACAAACTGGAATCGACGCGATCATCCAAGTTGGTCAACACGGGAACTGAACGACGTTGAATAGAAATCGGTTCGTCCTCACCACTCTTCCAGGCTGCCGCACTCGACCATCTCCATTCCTCCATTTTCTCGACAAGGCCGCGTCTCACAGGATTCTCGTGAACGTAGCAAATCTTCTCGTGGATATCGCGTGTGGATCGCAAGTTTCGATCGTAACCACCTCCCCGTTGCCAGAATCAATACGAAGATTTCCCGTTCGGTTGTTGGTCGCAGAGTTCGGACAAGTACTCGGGAGAGTGTTCCCTCAACCACAGAATCGCTCGTCGTGAGATCGATTGCTTCATGGTCGTCAAAATTGACGAAATGCGAACGTCAGTACGCGGCCATAACACCAGATGAACGTGTTCCGGCATGATCACCCACGCCCACAAATCGAACGGATGCTTTGATCGAGAAAGACTGATGGCATCGACCATCCACTGACAACTCCTGTCTTTACTCAACAACGGTAATCGACGAAAACAGGAGAACGTGAGAAAGTGGGCATCGCCGTGGCGGTC
>JABURQ010000043.1 GCA_014762625.1 Planctomycetaceae bacterium
GTCGTAGGTGCATCTGGGTGACTCCCCACGTCGATAGCCCCATTAAACCATCGATGAGTGATAAAGAGTTTTTTCCGTGTTCCTCATAGGCAATTTTCTGGAGGGCTGCAGCGTCTAACTCCTGGCTCCCGGATCGCAACCTCGCGGGAGAAAAGAGTGCTTGCTGCAACAACTTGGCTCCCGGACAATTGATCCCGGAACAATTTTTGAGCAAGGCTGTCAACACGAGCCGCACGGCATACTCATCCCCGATGGCGACTGGGGATTGCCCCGCTAGAAAATCACGCGCGATCTGATATCCCGTCAATGTCCGAGTGCCAATCAGCGAATCAATTAGAGCTTCCGCAATGACCTCCTCGGCTCCAAACACTCCTGACCCAATAGGTCCCTCTCCCGTTCGAACCTCTCCAAATCCATCATTCGAGTCGGGAGTACGAGTCACGAGCGGCGATTGGTAATTAATTTCATGAAGCTCATCGATCGCCGCGGGATCCGTCGAAGCACGTTTCGGCTGAGTTAGGAGATCGATCCAGGAGACTATTTCGAGTGCGGCACGATCATTTGCCTCTTGAGCTTGGCTGTAATTGGCTAATGCTTCCAGCACCCGCAAATCACGCTCTTCGATAGCGAATGTGATCTCCTGGCTCGACCACTTTGAAACATCTTCAGGACGAGGCAGTTGAGCGACTGATGCGGGAAGCTCGCTCTCCGGGGTTGAAACTGAATCGGAATTGACCTCAGAGACACCAAATGCCACTTCGCTGTTTGCAGAGCCTTGCGCAGAAGGAGGCGGCGGAGAAGACTGCACTTGCGGCTGAGTCTGGACGACGTGCCGGTCGTCACCGCAGCCCGCACAAGCAACAATCATCCCAAAGAACATCAAAACCAGGGTCGAGTGGTGACGAGACATGCGTGACAGCCCTGAGAAAATTGGGGAACCGACAACTTGGTCATCACTATTCTCAAAAGAACAGTCTGATGATTCAAGCAGAAATATACAGATTCCCATCTTAAATATAATCTCGCAGTAAGCGCTTCCTGCGCATGAAAAAACGGGAAGAGCAAGCCGCTCTTCCCGTCGGAAATTCTGCATGAAAATCATTGATGCACGATCATTGATCGCCATCGAGACGTTGGTTGTGCTTCCGTGTTCCCACAGGTGTGATCAAGCGAGCGTAGACTTGCTGATCGATGGAATCCGCCAAGGTGACGGCACGACCATCACAATATGCCACGACCACGATCCCCGGATGGTTCGAACTCGGACGCCAGGCTTGTTGAACGTTTGCATTTAAATTGGTGTTGATACGACTATCATCTCCGGTAGTGGTATCATTCAGAGTCCAGTTCCCCGCAGGTGTCGTTCCCGGCGTCAAAATCCGGAGCGAGACACCATTGGCAGTCAGTCCTTCGTAACTACCCGATTGAGATCCGGAGACCGCGCTACCCGCTGAACTACCGTTGCCCACGCTGATACCGAAGCCCATGTGCCCGGCTCGCCACGATCCCCAACTATCCGCTTGCAGGTTTTCCGCCAGCATCAACGTATTCCCCAGACCGTCAGCACGGCTGACGCCGTCTTCCGTCATTTGAGGAGTATCCAAGCCGTTGGCGGCCGTCTTGGGATCGGTAAAAATGGCAGTTGCGCGAGCCGCATTAACATCGACTTGTTCGATCGCTCCAGAGCCATCCCAGTCGATTGAAGTTTGCAGATGCTCAGAAGCATTGTCGCCGATATTCATGGCGCCCCAATAGGCGTCACTCAGATAGCCAATATTAGCGGCATAGCTCAGCGAGCCCCCGACACCATCCTTTTCGATATCATCGGGGCAAATGAACATCTTCAGCACCAATCCCGCTTTCCCGGTATTGGTATTTACGTTCATGGTCCCGTTACCATTCGGCAGGAAACCGGTGGTGATGATGCGGTCATAAATGGCGGCATTATCCATCAAGGGCAACAGCTTGACCGGCCAACCGACATTGGCAGTTTGGGGGTTACCACCCGCATCCGTGTAAGGGAAAGAACTGTAGTAAGTCGGGAACTTACCATCTGCTTGGCTGGCAAAGTTCTTCACCGCCAGCGCGATGTTTTTCATGTTGTTGAGGCACTGAGTCCGTCGGGCGGCTTCGCGAGCCGACTGCACGGCGGGTGTGATCAGAGCGATCAGTGTGGCGATGATCGAGATCACCACCAGGAGTTCAATCAGAGTGAACCCTTCTCGTTTCTTCTTCGGCAGGGGCCGACGCGGTTGAATGTGACGCATGAGAATCTCCAAATTGCTGTGTGTTTAATGAACGTGTCGTGTGGGCAACTCCCCACGGCGTCGCGTGGTTGGCCCTGCCTCCGCGACTACTATAGCTGATAAAATGAGTGATTTCTGCATGAAATGCTTGAGATTGGGTACTTCTATGATACCCGCTCTCGGCCTCCAAGCAAGATCGTTCGCTTCATCTCCACCTCCCCTAAGAGAGAAAACCTGTATTTTTCGGAAAATCCTAACAATTGTAAGCCTTGAATCGGCTGTTTCGCTCCAAATCTGTGTGATCCCAATCAGTTCAATCGTTGACGATGGCGGATCAACGCCCGCCAGTTGAATCCCTGATTAAAACTGAACACAGTCTTGGTGTTGTCATTCGGGTCGACCAATGGAGGTAGGTCAGCTGGTTTAACTATCTGTAGGGCCTTAGCACGATCAATAACGCAAAATGACCGATAACCTGGTGAGTCGGTTAGCTTGCCACCAATTCTTACAACATCGGGGGCTACCTCTTTGGCTTCGAAAAAGTCGATCTGCATGAACACAAAAAATGTGTTACTCATCGTGGTGCCATTATTAAGCACCTTCCCAAGCAACTTATGCTTCGTTGTGTAGTCAATGAAATTGTTGTTGTGTTGGGCAAGCGTCCCAATCTCAAAGAGCCGTCTCGATTCGGCGTTCAAACCGGATCCGGTGGACGTATCGTATCGAACATGTTCTCGCAACAGGGTGTTCTCCAAAGCTCGCACATCTCGATTGGAATTTGCCAACGATCGGAATGGCTTGGAAATCCCAGGGATTCCCGGAACTGGCGCCACTGTCGAATTAGCAACCCCCAGAACCGGATCATTACGATCTCGGGCCATCGTGAGTGCCGTGAACCATTCCGGACGTGTCGGATCAGCAAATCCGGCGGGAAGCAACTCGGTAAGTGCCCCCTGGATGTTGTTGAGTTTCAACATCTCAGGTTCATCGATCAATCCAGCTAAAACCTCTGGATGCCGTAACATGTTCATGTTGATCGGACCGTGATTCCTAAAGATAGGCGGAATAGTGCCATCGCCACTACGTCCCACATTTGTCACGTACGGACTCGTTGCCCCGGAAGAATCCCTCAGCGCTTCCAGATCCTGTCGTGTCGGAAGCTTGATGAACTCCAGAATGCGGTACCAGCGATTGTCGTCGGCGATATTTGCAGGAGTACGATTGTGAGGGTTGAACACGAAGTATCCGAATGTGTTCTCTTCAATTGGTCCCACAGTCTCCGGATCATTATCGCCGCCAATCGTAAATGTTAACTCTGGGATATCAGTGGCATTGTAAGGATCTGTGTAATCCCCCATCGGCTGTGGCCCATAAAGTGGGATGCTGAACAGTTCCGAAAGGGAAGCAAATTGTCGATTGAAGTGCGGTTGCCACATAGAATAAGGCAAGGTCGCGGTCTGCTGTGTGTTATCGTCTCCGATTGAAGAGGCACGGTAAGGTTCTGGAAAAGCCCCTCCCTGGTTATTGGCATCCAGCACACCCGGGTTCGACATTTCCGTTTGTGGACGCCCATTGAGAGGTTGAACTCGTTCTTTGGAAATTAGGGCTTCCAACTTCGGCTGCATTTCGGCGACTGAGTCATCGTCTTCAACCAATTCCAGTGATTGGAGAGGCGTGCGCAACCGATCCATGACAACCCAAGGATTATCCGCATCGTTTGTCACCTCGGCACGTGCAGGATGAGCCCGACGCTGAAGAATAAACTCAACTGTGTAACCAGCGGCACCGCTCGTTTCGAGTTGATTAAGATCTAAATTGAGCATGTTTTTTTCAGCAGTTGGAATCGCCGCGCCCATGTCATCTTCAAGGTCGAATTCTGTCCCTGAAGTAAACTTACGAAGGTCAAATTCCATTGTACCGTCAGAATTCGCGGGAGCGATGGGCTCAATCGTACTACCATCGGCAGGATCCGACTTGATTCTCATACGTGAGGTTTCGCCATCACTGGCCAGAGAAGAGAACGTTCCCCCTCCGTTTAAAGTCCCCGTATCGCTTGAGGCAATGGTGTATCGCGAATTTGCTCCTGTGCCGACGGTCGGAGCACCGTTCCTAAGGTAGAGACGAGTCTCTGTCCCAGCGGTAGCATCAGAGATGCGCGTCACAATTCGCCAATGGCGATTGTCCTGAAATGATACGGCTCGAGAGCTGACATTTTCCAGTTCCAAATAGACGAACTTGTGATTTGTTTGATCGTTCCACTCGGTCAAGGGCTGATCGATGTCCGCCGTATCAGCGTTATTGCGAACCTTCTTCGCAAACACGGCCAGTGCTTCATTGAGACATAAAGTCTGCTCTTCCTGACCGAAGACTTCCCCTCGAAATGAGTTACTGGTTTCAGCCCCGGTTTGGACGAAGGGATTATCGTTCAGGTTCCAACCATCGGACAGGTTGGCGTCATATTCAAATTTGGTAACCACATCATCGGGATCCAGGGCATCCACGACGTTGACCGCGAACTGTGCCATCCGTCGAATTGTTTCGGGATTGCTGTTGTACGAATAAGGGTCATTTGCCTGAGCGTAATTAATCGTATCGTCGCGACCACCAAATGTGTAAAGCAGGACAAACAAATCTCGCGCCAGACGCTGCCTGTCCAGCCGTGCGAGAAATTCCTGATCCTGCGCTGGAGTCCCAAAGGCTCCATTCCCAATCTGTTCGGGGCGAGTCGGCCCCGTCGTGGGAATATTTGCCGCCCCTGGATTGGCTGGGTGCGGTGTCAAAGGCCGAAACCTTAATTCGCCCGCCGGATTGCGATCGAGCACCTTGTTCAGATGCAGCCGCTGCATCAGTCGAAGATTACTCGTATTGTCTAAAGCCGAATTGTAAATCAGTTCTCGTAATTCATTCCGGAAGGGATCTACTGTGGCAGGGAAATTTAGCACATTCCCCGAAGCAGGATCAAAACTAACGGGTCCCGCTGAACTATATCGAGGCGGGAACTCGTAAAAGCCCCCAACCTGATTGTAAACTTCCCAGGTTCTTTCCCGGAGATCGAAGTTAGAGCCGTTATTCCGTCCCCAATTTGCTGGAGCGACCGGATTCCCGGTGTTGTCAACTGCCGGGATCTTTGCGGAGTGCTGATAGGAAAGCGGCTCACTGCTGATCGATGTGAATTTGGCACGAATAGCTTCCGCACGATCGTTCGCGGAAAAGTTAAAAGGAGCCAAATCCAGAACGCGGCCCGCCATCCCATTAGCGATCAAATCAAGGTTACTGAGTTGGAGGAGCGCGTTCTGAGACGCATCGAAATAGTCATCGGTTGTCGAAAGTAATGCAAATTGTTCCTCGAACAACATCTCCTCAGGTTCGTTTTGCAACGTGACGCCGGGCGTTCCAAAAGAGACGAGATTCGTCCCCATGATATTCGGAGCCATGAGTGAAGCGTATCGATTCGCCCCATTTACATAATATGAATTGTACGAAGGGTATTTGTGAGTCGGTCCTGGAGTGGCTGGGTAAAACGACCGGGTAAAATTAGGATTCTGGAAATTCCCAAACCCGAAGAAATCGAGCGGATGCAAATCTCCCGGCATCCCGTTGACATACGGAAAACCACCGGTCGCTGCGCCATAGAGAGCGGAGGGATCGTACTGAAGACCTCGGCTGGCATCCCGGTTGTCATCAGTTGTGGAACTCCCAGCCCACGGATAATCACTGGCAGTCCGAGTTGCAAGAGCGTTGTAGAGCACGATTTCTTCTCCATAACGTCCGAGCATTGGTTCATCAGCTTGACCTTGTGGAGCGGGTTCTGGTGCACCACTGTTAAACCGATACCAGCCGTGAATCAAATTCCAGAGTTCCATATTGGCCAAGTGTCGGAAACGGGGGAGTTCTCCTTCCGGCCCCGTTGCCGGATTAACAACGGGATTGCCCCCATAGTTGTGCCGATACTGTTCCAAAGCGGCGGCCAACTCGGCAGCCGTACCACTGTAATCTCCAGAAGATCCCGCGAGTTGTGGGACAGCATTGAGAGCCCATCCCGGATTGATTTCTCCCCTTGAAACTCCCTGATGCGAGGTACTGAGGAGGTTCCCACCGACGGCACCACCCATCGAAGCGGCATTCGTCAAATTCACCGACGAGTCCAAGCCGCGCGTTGTATTTCCATGCACGTTCAGATTGAACAAACTCTCTGCATCGAGCACGGTGACCGCAACCATCGGCACAAACTGTTGTCCCGTTGTCGGGTCTTCCTGAATGCCGAAGCCGCAATCCAGGTACAAGGCATTCGGCAATCCCTTCCCGGTCGGATCCACCGGATAAGTCAGAGTTGAGGAGACAGTCGCTCCAGAGGCCCAGAACGATTCATCTCTCGTATCGTTACCGTCGAAGTTGGTCATTCCTGCTTCGGGATAAGCTCCGCTAACAAATCGCCGCGTATTAGTGACCGTTCCATCGGGACGAACGACCCGATGCTCGACATGCGGAATCAACGAACGCGTCGTTGTGCTCCCACTCGAAACGAAATTAGCGGGTGCAGGTCCCAAATTCCTCATCAGTTGCGGGCGATGAAATGCGGGAATCACGATCGGAGTCCGCACGCTTCCATCCTGATTCGTCATTACGCCGATGTAGGTCAGAAACGGATTGTTGTGATCCGGATAAGTGTAATCGACATCCGGTTCCGGACGTTGACGCAGATCGTTATTTCCAGCGATGTCATTCACAGCAGCCTGAGCGGCAGGGCTCTGATTCAATTGCATGTGATAATCATTTGCGACTGACAGTTCGGGATTCCCATCGTAATTCATATCAGAACGAGGGATCCCGTTGGCTAGTGGAACGTCATCTGAACCCAGAACTCCGTATTCATCGTAGTCGGGGAGGCTATTTGTTGGCGGATCCAGGTAGTCAGTAAATCCATCACCGTCATCATCGACACCGGCGATTCCAGGGGCTCCATCGCCGCCCGCGCCCCATTCCCACACCGCATTCACGCCCTCTCCGTTAAAGGGATGAATGTCGGTGCCGTACATGGTCGGCAGCAAGGACATGTGCCCACCCCACAAGGGGGTTTGATATTCATCCGGGGCCGGTCCCAAAATCAACTGCTTTAAAAAACAATCGAACACAGCGTTCGGATCGAACTCCAGCGGCTCCAGACGTTTCGAGGCCTGCTTGAAATACTCCGCGTTCTCCTTCTCCTGACGCGCCAGACTGAAAACGAAGAACCCCAACACCATCAGCGCGGCAAGCAGCGAGATCACCACCACGATGACCGAACCGTTACGGTCGTCCGCTAATTGGGCAGCCGATCTTTTGCGAATACGACGTTTTTGATTTTGCTTCACGCGTTTCATAACCTGTCCTCCTGAACTGTCGGTCGTGGCCCGAACGACACAGGGACGAAATGTCTATATATGCTGAGGAGTGATGTTTCAGTTCTGCTTATCCACAAGTGATTCCTGCAGCGTCACCTGACGCACCAGACCACTCTGGGGATCGGTAAAACGAATTGTGATTTGAATGGCCTTCAAGGCGATTTCATCATCGGTTCCAATCCAGCCTCTTTCATCGGCTTCGTCTGTGTTTCCATCGGCGTCATCATTGACTGTCGCAGCTCCCGGTTCGAGATCGATACCTTCCGTGACCGGTCGGTACGGCGGAGAGCCCAGACCATCGAACCAGTGCCAAGTGTCAAAAGTATTTCCGTACAACAGCGGCTCCTGCAGGTCAAACCTTTGCGTCGTTGAATTGTAGTTATACTCCAGCACCCCAGGAGTGCTCCCAACGGAATCGTCGTAACTCTGATTCCGGGTGATATTGAAATAGCCAATCGGAGTCATCCCGTTGCGGGCGCTGTGACCGAGGTCGACAAATTGACGCAGTACCGGGTCCCACACTTTGACGTCGAATTCCAATACATTCGTCAGCAGGATGTCGTCTCCGCGACGATCGATACCGTCATAACGATCAACGACCCCATTGCGATCGGAATCGGTGAGCATGACGGTCCCCGGGTCCATCGGGTTACCGCCGACCAGCGAACCGGGGTAGGTGAAACTGTTCGCGGGAGTGCCGGTATCCACGAAGGCCGTTTCCTGAACCGTAAACCGCCCGAGAAAATTCTGTTCGGCCATGGCCGTTGTTGGTGACGATGGTTCCCAGCGATAAGCATTGAGGAACTCGCGAGCCCGCCCCAAAGAGCCATCGGTAATGTCGTGCCCGAAGCGAAAATGGGGGATGCCCAGGTTCAAAGGGACATTCACCGGTCCTCCACCAAAATCGTACTGAAATGTCCCGGCAGCACTCGAGTTATCCAGAGCAGGGGCATCAACCGTCGGATCAGCACCTTTAGCAACCAGAAAGAACGGTTTATTCGGTGTGCTGGCGTTGCTGAAAATTGCCGAGTAATCAAAATCACGCCAGAAACTCAAACTTCCTTGAGGGCTATAGGCAGGAGGGCCTCCCATCCCATCGGTGTAAG
This sequence comes from Planctomycetaceae bacterium, assembly GCA_014762625.1. Classification (GTDB taxonomy): domain Bacteria; phylum Planctomycetota; class Planctomycetia; order Planctomycetales; family Planctomycetaceae; genus JABURQ01. The sequence continues at coordinate 8,734 of JABURQ010000043.1, forward strand.
GTCCAGTGATCAACTCCACGCCTCCGGGACCTGTTGGCTGACCGTTCGTAGTCCCATCATTGCTATACTGATCCCGCAACAGCATGACGCGTCGGTGCAGGTTTCCTTTCCTTAGAAAATAGCAGACTTCGGCGTATTTCGAGAGTCCTGACGAATTCCGGAACGGAAAGCCATCGTCATGCTCAGGCTGGTTCGGATTGTTAGCCAGAAAAGTATCCGAATTAGTCCCGAGAATGAGGGCCGAACCGCGAACACCGTTTTCTTCGTCGTAGACGCAGTAGTCATTCACGAGTGCCTGCTGGTAATCGATCGTGAAGCTCAGCACGTCGTCCTTCTGACTATCGGGATTATTTTCCGAAATCTGGAAATAGCCGCGACGCATCTCTAACCCGTCGCCATCCGCATCCGGGAAAAATGTATTGATGTCGTCAGCGGGATCGATTGGTCGGAATGGAATCAGCTTTCGATAAGACCGGGCACAGATGTCTCCCTGAATAATGGTCGTGAATGTCCTGGCCTGCTGATCGTTTTCCGCCGTCCCTTTTTGTTTACGAGCCGTGTTGGCGGCCAGAGAAAAGACCTGCGCGAGCAGCAGCATGATCAGAGCGACCAGCGACACCGCGACCAGCATTTCCACGAGGGTAAAACCGAACCAGGCATGCCGGGCGTCACGTTGTTTTGGGGGGTGTGAATTCATGTCCGTTATTTCCTCCCGATCGGGAAGACATCGACGATTCCCGCCATGAAGGCTCCGAAAATCACGCCGTTCCCATTGTCGTCACGAAGCGGACGATCGATGGTCAGCGTTATCGAGTTGTTGGTTTTGTTATTGATTTCCAGGATGCGATACCATTCGGCGTTTTCGGCATCGAACAGGTACTCTCCCGCCTTAGCCTGGACCTTTGTGTCCGGGGCGAAATTAAACTTGAGGACGTTGTCTAGCACATCGAGTTGCCCGTTCTGATTAATATCTTCACCGGCATCGATGTTGCCATCATTGTCAAAGTCTTCCCCCAGAGTCATCCGGAACAACTGCTCGTCAGCGTCGGAATACTGACGCTTGTAGAAGACCACCACATCGAACACCGGATCAGCGTCCTGACTGCGAATCGATGCCGTGAGGAGCCAGGTAAAGTCGAAACTTTTCTCCTGTAGAACCGCCCGTTCAATCTGGAAATCGGGATTGCCGTCACCGTTGCCATCCGGAAGGTCGGGGCTGAAATCGATGCGTTTGTCGCCGTTTCCTCCTGTGACAGTCCGCACGAGCGAATCGCCGTTGATGTCGAACAGCACCACCTGCACGGGAATCCCGTTCGAGAGGAGATTGTTCTGGATTTCCCCCATGGGCCGACCACTGATTTTCGAATCGAGCAATACCGAACCCAATACACCGTTGGAACTAAAAGCGGGAGCATCCAGGATCGTGCTGTACTGATCAGTTAACGTAACCAGATTCTCAACCTGAGATAAGTTATTGGAGGGCTGATTGGCGGAAAGCTGATAATTCCAACGCGGAGCCATAGCCCCAATGAAATTTGAGTTATTCCCCCGATGCCCGCCGGTAATCCGATGCAAAGCAGTTTGGACTTCGCTGGGATCGTCGAAACTCTTATTGCCGTTCCCATCGATCCAGCCGAAAAATCGAGCTCGGGCGGGAGGAGGCGTCGTCGCTCGGTTTGCCAGCGTGACAGTATCGGCACCGCGGCGGTAGAAACCGAGCGGATCGATCATCACGACATCCAAATCTTTCAGCGTTCCGGAAGAGTTATACTCTCCGGGTCGCAACTCATCGAAATCCCACAACTGATAGTCATCGGTTCCATTATTGGCCGTGTAGTCGTTGGCATTATCAACGGTCCCATCGCCATCATCATCGACTCCGGCATCTCCCGGCTGACCGTCCGGTCCCGGGTGCCACCCAAACGGAGGCGCAAGTGTCGTATTACGATCCGTACCATTCGCCACATTTTCATCGACGCCTGCTTCACCCGGAGCACCGTCGTAACCGAAGAAGATGAACTTACTTTTCAGATTGAGAGCGTCGATCGCGGCTTCGGCGTTGTAACGCAGAATGGTCCCTTGCGTGGTGTGGTTGGCGCGAACCGCCTGCAACACCGACAGCGGAAATAGTGTGGCGACGGAGATCACACCGATCCCCAGCACCATCACGGAAATCAACACTTCCGATAGGGTCGAACCGGCTCGTGGTAAAGATTGTTGATTGGAGCGGTACTGTTTCATGGTGCCGTCTCTCCTGTCTCCGCGTAGCGGAAGGGATCCGTGGGGATTGTATTCCCGTCGGTAAAATCGACCGGCGAAGTATAGATACTGCCGGACTGCGGATTGATCGTCACAATCCGTTCCAAATCCCGTTGGGGACGGGTATCGCGGTTGTAGAACAATCCCCCGGGGTTATAAGTAGTCGTCTCCACATCGGCGACATCCGCCAGCACCAGATTGATCAAGCCGTAACTCGAGCTCTCTCCAATCATCGTGCCGCGCGGCGAGAACAGTATGTCCAGAGTCTCGACGTAACTCCCTGAGTTCGTGTCGTACCAGTAATCGGGGAATTTGTTGCCGACATTGGAAAGGTTCCGGCTGCGACTCGCCTCCAGATCGATCACCACGCCCCGCGGCAATTCCCGGGGTTCCTGGTTCGGTAAGATGGTCGGCAGCAGTTCGATCTCAAAGTTCAGATCGGTATAAGCGGCCACCGAAGGAGTCGCGGGAAAATCTTTGGTCAATGCCCACTTATTTGGATCATTGTTCATCGGCCCTGTGGGGACGCGACGAAGTGTAAAGTTGAGATTCAGATCGGTGAATCGAATCACCACGCCGGTATTAATCAAACCTTGCTGCCGGAGTTGATTCCAGGCGTTCCAATGACTGAGATCGTCTCCCGTAGCCTGTCCCGGATTCATAATGTGATTCACCAACATTTCGTCGGTGTGATTATCATTGTTCATATCGACATCGTCATCAACATCAGGTACGCCAGGTTTGCCCTGATCGGCAGCTGCTGTGGATGAGTTATAGGTCGAGAAGAGAATCAGCGACCGGCGATCATTCATATCAATGGCGATCGGGCCGGAGGCGCTACTATCAAACGTCTCGGGAGAGCCGATATAGATCATCGACGAACAGGTGGTCGGAACGGGATTACCGTTGGCGTCGTTTTTGGTGGGTCCGTTCTGGTCGAGCAACAAACGAACGCCGACGGGACTCCGGTTGAAAATTGCCCGGTCGCGGGCGCCTTCAATAAAGGAGGCCGTGCTGCGGGCGCCTTCCGGAATTCGATCCTTCTCCGCTGAGACGTTCAGCGTCGTCACGGTAATCACGGCCAGCGCGACGACGATAGTGACCGACACCAGCAGCTCCACAATCGTGAAACCGAGACGCCTTCGTAGATTGTGAGTTTGACGAGAATTCATTCTATTCGCCTCCCGCTCTGAGCATGAGACTGGAAATGTTGTCGTAAATTGCTCCGAGATTATTGGGATCGGGTTGAGCCAGATGACCGTGTCGAGCATTATCAGACGGCTCGAACAATCCGTTCTCGCCGTCTTCCCCCACCGACATGATCAGCGGAGAATGCCAGGTAAAGGCGGTATGAAATTCCTGCTCGAAGTCTTCGAGATTCTGGTTGATAAATCCTCGCGGATCATCGGGATCGGCCGCCAGCGTGGTGGGCGAGGGAGGATTCCCGATCAACAGGTCACCGGCGTATTTGATATTTAAATTAGACAGAGTGTAGGCAGCCCGGGTATCACCAGTTGGCTGAGTAGGATCGGAAGTTTGCGCCCGGATCAATCGGGTAGGCCAACGATAAAACCGCAACGGTTGCCCCCAGGCATCGACAAATTCCAGCAGGCCGTCATTATCCGTGTCGGCCACTTCCTGATCGGAGAATTCTCCCTTCTCGACCGCAGCTCCTCCAAATTGTGAGGAGTTAGTGAGAAAGTGATACAACACTTCCGCGCTTTCGGTTTCCGGTCGGTGGTTACCAGGGGTTTTCATGGTCGGTGGCGAACGGAATTCACTGAATTTCTGCGGAAAAGAAGCCCGATAGGAAAGCTTCCTTCCGAAAACGATACGGGTCGAACGTCCTGCCGTTCCTCCTCCATAGCCATTGGAATAATTGACGGCGTCGCCGTTATTGGGATTCGCGATCTGATTCCGAAACGCGACCACATACGCCGGGTCGACCGTACTGGTAACGCGCTGATCGGATGCTTTCAAATAACGATAAAGATCGCCTCGGCGTTGCTGAACCATGGAATCGAGTTTCATAATCAGCACTTCCGTGGCCGCATAGCGAGCGTTGGCCTGAAATGCACTCACGGCGTAAATCGTCAGCGAGGCCAGTACGGCAATCAATCCCATCACGACGACCAGTTCGATCAGCGTGAATGCAGATCTCACCGAGCCCTGGAAGGGTTTGAATATTTTGTATTGAAAAGTCGAACGCATAATAAGCGTCTTCCTGAAACACTAAATGATCTAAAAGTCCAATTTGCCGCTGGCGAAATTGGTGATGTTGTCCCGTTCGCTGCTTCTGCTGGAATCCGCGACGTCGTTCCCTCCGCTTTGAAGTCGCGCCGGCAGTTTAATCGCCCCATCCGGTTTATAAGGACCGCCAATTCCGTATTGACCATCCGGCCCCGGTGAAATGATTTGAAAACCATTCGGATTCCAGCCGGCGGGATCAGGGTCGGAAGCCATGGCCTTCGTATCAATCCTGTAAATCCGGAACTCTGGATTCATATCAGAAGGATTGCCGTCTGATGACGCAGTTGCCACATCTGACTGCGTAGAACTATCGTCATACCCGAGTCCATCGTAGCTGGAGGCGTAGAGATAGGGATTGGTTTGGTCTGGGTAAGAATCGAGATAAATCGGGAACAGATTCAACGGAGCCGAGTAAGACGATGACGTGTTATCCACAACACGCCCCATGTCAAATTCGAAGAAAGGACCAATGCGGGTGGTCGATGCACCGGCGGATGCCCCTTGAAAAGGATCGGTAGGGTCTCCGGAGAAGCCGACAAATTGGGCGGAATCAGTCCCGCCATTCAACAATTGCCCTCCGAGAAAGAAAGCCAGGCACTGATCACCTCGCAGCGTGTAAGAGGTGGCACCACCTCCATCAATATCGCGTGTTTTTGCGAAATCAAACTTTGGCCACAACTTGCGGATTTTTGCCCGGGATTGGGGATCACTATTCCACCCCGCCTGGGTTTCATAAATCGTGATACTGCTGGGAGGCTCTGATCCCAATTTGAGAGCAAAGTCCGCGATCGCCGCCTCAAGCTGGCTGATCTCCTGCCGAACTTCGGCAATTTGCATCCTTTCCCTGACGGATCCCAACGCCGGGAGCAACAGCGCGATCAGCGATGCAATGATCACAATCACCATCAGCAGTTCGATCAGGGTAAAGCCGCCGCGGCGGGAGCCTCGGGATGATATTTGTCTTTTACGTTTCATGATTCCCACTCCTGTGGAACACTTTCGAGTATTTTTGAGTCTTGGGTTCTTAGGACAGGTCGTTCAGCAATTTGATCAACGGCAGGAACAGCGCGATCACGATGAAACCGACGATCAAACCGAGGACGACCACCATGATCGGCTCCAGCAGGTTCACCAGCGCCTCCACCAGCACCGAGACCTCTTCGTCGTACACGTCGGCGACCTTGTACAACATCGAATCCAACGCACCGGTTTCTTCCCCCACGTCCACCATATTGACGACCATGTCGTCCACAATTTTGGCTTCCTTCAGCGGAACCGCGATCGGTTCCCCTTCGCGAATCGCGGCGTAAATCTTGTCAAACGCCCGACGGAACACCGCGTTGCCCGCGGTGTCGCGGGCAATAATAATGGCCTCCAGAATCGGCACCCCGGAGGCGATGAGTGTCCCCAGAGTTCGCGCAGTTCGCGCCACGCACGTCTTCTCCAGAATCTTCCCGAGGAGTGGTATCCTCAACGAGAGCCAGTCGACCACGAACTCTCCCGTCTTGTTCTTCTTGATAATCTTAATCAGCAGGAAGAATGTGATTGGCGCCGCCGGCAACAGATACCAGTACTTACTGATCCAGTCCGACATATCGATCAGCATCACGGTCATGCCGGGCAATTCGGTATCGAACCCTTCGAAGATCTCTTTGAATTTCGGAATGATCCACTTCATGATCCCGAACACGATCAAGGTTGCGACCGAGATCACCGCGGCGGGATAAATCATCGCCCCTTGTACTTTCCGCTTCAGCGACTGAGCTCGTTCCTTGAACTCGGCCAGACGCTGCAGAATGACTTCCAAAGCACCACCGGCTTCCCCGGCTTTCACCATGTTGCAATACAGGTTGTCGAAAGCTTTCGGCTGTTTGGACATCGCTTCGGAGAGCGTGCTTCCCGACTCGATGTCTTCGATCACCCCCATCAGCGAATTTTTGAGCGGACCGGGCTTCGACTGACCTTCCAGAATTTTCAACGACCGCAAAATCGGGAGTCCCGCGTCCTGCAACGTGGAGAGCTGACGGGTGAAGGTACAGAGATGCTTGCCTTTAACTTTGCCGAAGGAAAATCCACGTTTCTTCTTAGGGGCCGACTTTTCTTTCTGCTGCGGCTTCTTTTTCTTCTTGGACCGTTTTTCGGCAATGCGGGTCACAAAGTACCCCTGGTCGCGAATCATCGACTGGGCTTCCGCCTCGGTCGGAGCTTCGACGGTGTCCTTCACTTCCATCCCGTTATTGTCCATCGCCTCATACTGAAAAACTGGCATGGATCATCTCCTGATACTGTGAAATTAGGTGGCCCGAATGAGGGTATATTGTTCTTGCCGCCCGATACGAACGACACTCCTTATGATTTATCCAATCTCTTCCACAACGGTCTCCCGAACGACTTCGTCGATCGTGGTAACCCCGTCGAAAATCAATTTCAGTCCGGCTTCCCGCAAAGTCGTCATGCCTTGCGTTCGCGAGAAATTGCGAATGTCATCGACCGACGCATCCGCAACGATCATGTCGCGAATCTCATCGGTCACTTCCAGAAACTCGTAAATTCCAGTCCGCCCCTTGTAACCCGAGTTGTTACAACGCGAACATCCCTTGCCGTAGTAAAACTTGTATTGTCTCGCCTGTTCGATCGGCAGCTGCAGCTCCATGAGCAAGTCGTCCGACGGGTCAAACTCGACTCGGCATTCCGTACAGATCTTCCGCACCAGTCGTTGCGCAAGAATAGCTTCGACCGTCGCTGTAATCAGGAACGGAGGAACCCCCATATCACGCAGACGGGTGATGGCGGTCGGAGCGTCGTTGGTATGCAACGTGCTGAACACCAGATGCCCCGTGAGGGCACTCTGCACGGCGATCTCGCCGGTCTCGTAGTCGCGAATCTCTCCGACTAGAATGCGGTCCGGATCGTGTCGTAAAATGGCTCGCAACACATTTGCAAAAGTGACCTGAATATCGGGATTCACCGGAACCTGCAAAATGCCGTCGATATCGTATTCGATGGGGTCTTCGGTGGTGATCAACTTCGACTCAATGTCGTTCAACTCCTGAAGTGCCGAGTACAGCGTGGTCGTTTTGCCGGAACCGGTAGGGCCTGTCACCAATACAATCCCGTTAGGACGCTTAATCGCTTCCCGGAAGCGTGTGAGCGTGTTCGGGTCCATCCCGATTTTCGACAAATCGAGTTGTACCACCGTCCGGTCGAGGACTCGCATAACCACGGCTTCGCCGTTCAATGTCGGCAAAATACTCACACGCAAGTCGACCGGATTTCCTCCGACGTTCAGTTCAATTCGACCGTCTTGAGGGAGTCGTCGCTCGGCAATATCGAGGTCCGCCATGATTTTAATACGAGAAACCAGAGCATTCGCCAAGTGACGAGGAGGAGGGACCATTTCATACAACACTCCATCCGCACGGACGCGAATCTTGAACTCTTCCTCGAACGGTTCGAAGTGAATGTCGCTGGCCTGGTCTCGAATGGCGAGCAGCAACACCATGTTCAGCAACTTCCGAATCGGCGCGGCATCCGCCATTTCTTCCTCGGAGGAGAGATCGAAACCTTTTTCCTGATTATCGAGGTCTTCGTCTTCGAGCTGACCAATCACATCTTCGATACTGTCTTCTCGATCGGCGTAATAACGACTGACGGCAGTCTCAACGTCTTTGGCGTTCGAAACAGCCCCACGAACTTCATAGCCGAGGAAGTTTCGCAGGTCGTCGAGCGCCTCGAGATTTTGAGGCTCGGCCATCGCGACCGTCAGCGTGGAATCCTTCAGCGAGATGGGCATGATTTTATAGATCTCCGCCATCGTCTGCGGAACGAGTTCCAACACTTTGGGGGGAATGGTGGTTTCCAGCAAGCTGATCACCGGCATCCCCCACTGTTCGGCAAGCGCTTCGGTCACCTGCTCATCGGTCACCAATCCCATGCGGATTGCAACCTGCCCGATCACCTCTCCGGGGCTTTGCTTTTGCTCTTCGAGCACATCCCAAAGTTGATCCTCCGAGAGGTATCCCAGGTCGACCAAAATTTGTCCCAATTTTCGCTGGGCCATGATATTTCACCTTACTCTGAGTCGCGGCTCACACGCTGTCAGCCATTTGTATTAAGTTGTGTTCTTTCCGTTTCGGAAAGAGATTCTTGTGGACGAATCTTTCGATCAATGGAATTCATCAATCCTCAAAATCATCGTCATCATCGTCTTCATCTTCCTCCTCCAGGATTCCCATCTCCGCACGCTGAATGCGTGCTTTGAGTTCTCCAGGAGCATTCGACTTCATGATCACGTCATCTTTTTCAACAATGTTGTTCTTCCACAAATCGAATAATGAATCGTCCAGCAACTGCATGCCGAACTTCTTTCCAGTCTGGATGGATGAGTTAATACGGAACGTCTTTCCTTCACGAATCAGGTTGGCAATCGCCGGGGTGACTACGAGCAACTCGTAGGCAGCCACCAGTCCTTTTGGTTTTTTGGGCAGCAACGCCTGCGACAAAATTCCAATGATGGCGACGGATAACTGAGTCCTGATCTGCTCCTGCTGGTTCGTCGGGAACACGTCGATAATACGGTCAACTGTTCCCTGAGCCCCCGTGGTGTGCAGTGTCCCGAACACCACGTGCCCGGTTTCCGCCGCCGTAATCGCCGCTGAGATCGTATCGAGGTCTCGCATTTCCCCCACCAGAATCACATCGGGGTCCATTCGCAGAGCACGCCGGAGTGCTTCCGGGAAATCGGGGACATCGACACCGATTTCACGCTGGTTAATCGTTGACTTTTTGTGATCGTGGTAATATTCGATCGGATCTTCGAGTGTAATGATGTGATGATCCAGATTGTCGTTCATCCAATTGATCATACTGGCCAGACTGGTCGTTTTTCCCGAGCCAGTCGGGCCGGTGACCAGAAACAAACCTCGAGGACGTTTGATCAAATCCTCAATGACAGGCGGCAGCCCTAATTGGGCAAACGTTAAAAACTCGTTGGGAATCCGCCTTAACACCATTCCGATCTGTCCGCGCTGCTTAAACACAGCCACGCGAAAACGAGCTTTATCGCCGAACGCGAATCCGAAGTCTGTTCCGCCTACCTCCTGAAGTTCCTGCTGATTTCGCTCAGGAGTGATGGATTTCATCAACGCTACGGTATCTTCGGGCTCCAGTGTTTTGGTCTCCAGACGCAACATCCGCCCGCCCGAGCGAACCACGGGAGGCTGCCCTGTTGTGATGTGAAGGTCGGATACCGACTCCTTCACAACAGTCTCTAGCAATTTGTCAATCTGGACGTGTGCCATGCGATCTCTTTCCTGTCAAAACTCTTCAATCGTCAAACTCAGGCAGAAACGGACTTCCGACTCTAAACCTGAACCTTTCATCAAATGTTGATACGACTGATTGGCTTTGCTCCTTTCCACGATCGCTGTCAGTGTTCATCGATTGGCAGATCCGATCAGAGTTCACCCCTAAGAGGGAATTTCAATGAGTCATGTGTCTTCAGTGATACAATGAGAATCTGAAAAAATGCTCTTCTCGATGTGCCGAACGGCAACCACCACTCGAGTGACCCTCGTGTGGCGGCGATACGATTATTCGCGGACGGAGCCAGCAACTCAAAAAATCAAACCAACTTTCATTCCTTCTGTCTCTGTGGGGGAATTCCCCTAACAACCCAAAAACGAACCTCCCCGACGCTTAGACGACCATACAGCAGCTCAACAGCAAGACTGTTGCATAATCAAACACTTGATTCTAAAAAGTTGAACAATTCGTTATTGAATCGAATACTTATCACCAACGATGACGCCCCAAACATTGCTGTTCGATGAACAATCGAACCGTGAGAATAAAGCGGCGGGAACACTTTGCAGAATTGCCAAAGCCAGGAGATCAAACAACCACTTCCTCAATCTCGACTGGTTGCAAGTTTGTAAACCTCTGAAAGCGTCGTAACACCTTTCATCGACTTCTCTTTCGCGTCTTCGACCAAGGTCTTCATACCGAACAAACGGGCCTGTCGCCGAATGTTTTGAGTAGCCTCACTCTGAAAGGTCATCTCCCTCAAGGTGGGATTCATGACCATCAGTTCAAACACCGCATTTCTCCCTTTAAAACCGCTGTGCTGACAGGCAGTACAGCCTTTACCACGCATGAAATTCGCTTCTGCAGCTTCTTCGTCACTGATATCAAAGTGTTGCAATTCGCTCGGGTCGGGTGTGTAAGGCGCCTTGCATTTGGAGCAAACGACCCGCACTAATCGTTGCGCCATAATCGCCATCACTGAGGAGGCGACCAAAAATGGCTGAACGCCCATATCGATAAGACGTGTAATAGAACCGGGCGCATCGTTCGTATGTAGAGTGCTGAAAACCAAGTGTCCTGTTAAAGATGCCTGAATTGCCATGTCTGCGGTCTCGTTGTCGCGAATTTCACCGACGAGGATCACGTTAGGTGCTTGGCGTAGCATCGCTCGAATGATCCGTGCGAAATTGAGACCAATCTCCGACTTCACTTCCACCTGGTTGATACCGGGCAGGTAGTACTCGACCGGATCCTCCGCCGTGATAATCTTACGATCGGGGCGATTGAGCTCACCAAGAGCACTGTAGAGCGTCGTCGTTTTCCCGGACCCAGTCGGACCGGTGACGAGAAAAATTCCGTTCGGACGTCGAATCAGACCTTGAAAGACTTTGTAATTGTCCTCACCGAAACCAAGGTTTTGAATCCCGATTTTGATACTTTCGCGATCGAGAATACGCATGACCACTGCCTGACCGTGATTGGTGGGCATGATGCTCAGACGCAAGTCGTAATCCTTGCCGTTGATGGTCGTTTTGATTCGCCCGTCCTGAGGGCGTCTCTTTTCGGAAATGTCGATTCTGGCCATAATCTTGATACGCGAGACAACGGCCCCCAGCAGCCGTCGGGGAGGTGAATCGCGTTCAACCAGTATTCCGTCGATTCGATAACGGACCCGAATTCGATCCTCAAACGGCTCAATGTGAATATCGGAAGCGCGCATGTTAACTGCTTCCGTGATGATTAGATTCACCAAACGAATGACCGGAGCGTTATCGTCCTCTTCGGCAACCTGCATCGCTTCCGCCGCTTCGACGGCGGTGAAATCGATCGCAGTCTCTGTGAACTCAGTAATCATGGAGTCCACCGATTCGGTTTCGTCTTGCCCGTAATGGCGATTAATGGCGGCCTGAATGGCTTCTTTTCCGGACAGTACGACCTTAATCTCACAGTTAAGAATGAAGCGGAGCTTATCAAGGACCTCATACTTCATCGGGTCGTGAATCGCGATCGTGAGTGACTCCTCGTCGCGATCCAAGGGGATCACAATATTCTCACGAGCGACTGACTCGGGAACGAGCCCGATAATGCTGGAGGGAATCTCGCGATTCTCCAGGTCCACAAATTCATAACCAAATTGCTCGGCCTGACGCGCAGAAATTTCTTCGGCAGAGACATAACCAAGCTTGGTGAGAGCGTCTTCCGCAGAAATTCCATGACTGGACGAGAGGCCCAGTGCCTCCTGGAGCTGATCAGGGGAGATAACGCCTTCGTCAACAAGTTTTTGTAACCAATCTTCCGCCATAGCGGTGAGTACCTCGAAAATATTAGTTCTCTGTTTGAATTACCGTTTACACATCTCGCACGATATCGAAATGAGGACATTCGAGGTTCCGAAGTGTCCGGAATGATGCCTACATCAAAATATCGCTGATTTTGGGTGGTGATCTTCATCTGGGACAGAATTGCCCGGATAGGAGACACTGTTGAAAACCTCTCCAATAAGAAGAGTTCTCGATTCTGAGTTGCTGATGTGTGGGAGTCAAGGAAATTGACGGAATCTACATATGAATTAACGCTTTACGGCTGAATTGCCTGCACAGTGAGAACAACTGTCCAAGAACCGCTTCCTGCGAACCAGAATCCTGTCTGTCACTGTCTTTTAAAGGCAATACTGTTAAAATAAAGAACAACACCGTCGGGGCGGTAGCTCAGTTGGGAGAGCGCAGCGTTCGCAATGCTGAGGTCGAGGGTTCGAGTCCCTTTCGCTCCAATTCATTTTTCTTTCGTTCAAGCTGTCCATAGCTGACATACTGCTCGACCAGACAGGCAGAAAACCCGGAAATCAACAGAGGGAACTTCCTCTCCATTTTGATTCTGGTCATGAATGCCTAAAATGAGACTAGGAAAGAGTTTGACGAACGAAATCGATATCCTCATCCGGAAAGCTCCAAGTGTCGACCGATCAATACGAAGAACTTTACGAAGACTACATTCTTCCACATTTCGAAGATCCTTACCACAAAGAAGAGATCGAGTGTGCCAGCTGCCAACACTCCGAGCGTAACCCGCTTTGTGGAGACACTGTTACGCTCCAGCTGATTATCGGCAAAGACGACATCATTGAGAAAGCATTCTTCAGCGGAAACGGTTGCGCGATAAGTCAGGCCGGTGCTTCAATACTTTGTGAAGAGATCGAAGGGAAAACGGTTACCGAACTGGAAAAATTCTCGGCGGAAGAAATGCTGGAACTGTTGAAAGTCCCGCTCACCGCGACTCGTCAGCGCTGCGGCCTCCTGGGCTTCAAAGTGTTAAAAACGATGCTCTACTCTCGAGATGGAGAAAGAATTGAGGAGGAGTCGACTCCCTCTCCGTGAATTCCTCGATCAGGATCGATTATGTCAACCCAAACCGAAACGACAACTATTCCCTCTGAGATCGAGCAACTCAGGAAAGATTTCCCCGCGCTTCACCAGACTCACCCGAATGGCAAACCGGTAGTTTATCTCGACAGTGGAGCATCGGCACAAAAACCTCAGTGCGTCATCGATACCGTGAGCGAGTGCTATTCGGATTACTACGCGAATGCCTATCGGGGTGTCTATTACTTTGGAGCCCGAATCGACGAAGGAATTGAACGCTCTCGTGAGTTAGTCCGCGAATTGATCAATGCACGATCGACCTCCGAAGTGATCTTCACATCGGGAACCACGATGTCGATCAACATGGTGGCGCGAGGACTCGGAGAAGGTTTCTTCACAAAAGATGATGAAATCATTCTCAACGTGCTTGAGCATCACGCCAACATCGTTCCCTGGCAAATGATCGCCCGTCAAACGGGCGCAAAGATCAAATATCTTCCCCTCACTGAGGACGGTCGGCTCGATCTTGATGAACTTCCTGAGCTACTGACCGAAAAAACCAAGCTATTGTCAGTGACCGGAATGTCCAACGTTCTGGGATCAATCCCAAACCTGGAGCAGATCATCAGTGCATGTCACCAAAACGGAACTCTAGTTCTGGTCGATGGCGCTCAGCTCGTACCGCATGCTTCAGTTGACGTTCAAACTCTCGACATCGACTTTTTGACTTTCTCTGGACACAAGCTGTATGGACCTTCGGGGGTCGGCGTGCTCTACGGTAAGGAAACTCTGCTCGACAAGATGGAACCGATGCTGGGTGGCGGTCACATGATTGACCAGGTCTTCCAAGACAAATCCACTTGGGCTGAACTTCCGGCCAAATTTGAGGCAGGCACATTACCGATTGCCCCCATCATCGGTTTGGGCAAAGCGATCGAGTACGTCCGAAAGATCGGATTTGAAGCGATCGAAACTTATGAACACAATCTGCTCAAGTATGCCCACGATCAATTGCAAAAAATCCCGGGCCTGACAATTCTAGGACCAGGCACCGAGCATAAAGGCGCTATCGCCAGTTTTACAATCGATAATTTACACCCACACGATATCGCGGACTGGCTGGACAGGAGCGGCGTCGCGGTTCGCGCCGGACATCACTGCACGATGCCTTTGCACGATCATCTGGGAATTCACGCCTCCACACGCGCATCGTTCGCATTTTACAACAATTTCAGTGATATCGACGCGCTTTGCGAAGGCTTGAAATACACTCTGGAGAAACACCGACTTCTGTAACAGGGTTACTCCAAAACATTACGGCTTCTTCTTGGCTTCTTCGAGAGCCTTGGCAATCCAGCGTTCGGGCTCTTCGTTAAACGCTGCCGAACACCCGCTGCAACAGACGTAATAAGTCTTACCCTCGAAACTCACCGTCGCCGTGCCGAGACCGCCGGAAACGATGCAGGTTTTCTCGCCATAATCAGTGTCGCTGAGAGCAAAGGAAGTTCCCTGTCGCTGAGAGGCAACCGTATCAAATCGGGTAAATCGAGGAGCCGTCCCACGTTTTTTCGACATTTCCATCAAGTAGCGATTGTTATCCTTCTGATTGAACACAATCTGCCATTTTTCAACGTCATCTTCGGGAGCAACCTGAGTGAATTCGAGCTTGTAGGTACGGTGCAGTTTCTTGTCGTCTCCGGGAACATCACGTATCTCCTCAATAAACTCTCCTGTGAATTGGCGCTGCCCATAATCTTCATGCTCGGCGGTCAATTCATACTTTTGTGTTTGAGGGGCGTAAGTCAGGCGCAGCTTTTTGAAGTAGGGACTTTTGTCCGAAGACATCACCAAGGCAGGCTGGTTTTTGTTGGTGAGAAAATCCCAGACCCACTCAGGCTCGTCCACCGCCGAAAACTCACCGAATTGCTTCTGCGTTTTACCTTCCCAGGAACCCATCAAAATCTGAAGCGGCTTCACTGCCTCAAAGACAGACTCTCTGGAGAGGTCCTCTGTCGAAGCCGGGGACTCCGCTGATTTGCGCTTTGTATCAGATGCTGCGCTCTCAGAAGAGCTTCCCAGGACGATGGGGCCTCGTCGCGGTTCCGGGCCAGATTCTCCCACAGAAGAGGCAACGACCGGTTCGTCATTTTCTGGAACGGGGGTCTCCAGTTGATTGGAAGAAGTCTCAGACTGGGAAACTTGCGGCGCTATTTCGGTCTCACCCGAAGAACACCCCACACACAAGGCAATTCCCAAGATGAGTGGCGTCAAGATTCGATCAGACATATTAATTCACTTCTTTCAAAAGGTGCAGTTTTCTCAAGCCTTGATTATAGCATATTTTTCATCAATCAGAGAATCATTCCCGCCAGGCCACAGAACGATCCACCGCTGAGTAAGTCGATTTTTCTCCTCTAACAGTCAACCCGTTTTCCTCAAAAAACATGCGTTTCAAAATTGTTTCAAAAAGTGGCGATACACTCTTGTTCCTTTGCCAGCCGTGAGTCAGAATCAGTCCCACTCGGACTCCCGAAGCTCATTTTTCTCCACCTCATTATGGAGTCATCGATTCATGCGTGAAGTGTCGCTGTCAGTGAACGAGTCATTGCGTATCAACAACGAGTTCGAGATTGAAATCATGGAAATCCGAGAGGATTCTGTGAAAATCGCTATTCGCTCCGAATCCATAAGCCCCTACTATTGGGAACAGGAGTTGGCCTGTGACGAAGCCCGCTGTCTGACAGAAATGATGCCTGCCATTGGACTTTGATTGCTTGCCATAACGTCTTACAAAATATTAAGAGGCTGACGTTGGCTGCCACTGAACAACATACCCCCGACGAAATTCTTGCTTTGGGACTGGAGCCCTCTCGACTCCCCAAGCATGTCGCCATTATCATGGATGGAAACGGGCGTTGGGCATCTCAGCGCGGTATGCCGCGTATCGAAGGACATCGACGGGGGGTCGATTCAGTGAGATCGATCGTCGAAGAATCAGCCCGT
This sequence comes from Planctomycetaceae bacterium, assembly GCA_014762625.1. GTDB lineage: Bacteria > Planctomycetota > Planctomycetia > Planctomycetales > Planctomycetaceae > JABURQ01. The sequence goes on from JABURQ010000043.1 coordinate 24,909, forward strand.
TTGGGCTTGGAACAACTAACCCTGTATTGTCTGAGCAGCGAGAACTGGAAACGCCCGAAATCAGAACTTGAACTCCTGCTACAGCTTTTTGAAGATTATCTGATCTCGGAACGCAACGAAATCATTCGGCAGGACTTGAGATTCTCCGTCATCGGTAGACGAGAAGGACTGACGGAGGGGGTACTCCGTGAAGTCGCTAAGACCGAAGCAATTGCCGAACAGCATCAGGGGATGCGACTCTGCCTGGCTGTCAATTACGGCAGTCGGGGAGAAATTTCGGATGCCTGTCAATCGATCGCCAAAGAAGTTGCCGCGGGAAATTTATCACCCGAGTCGATCGATGAAGAGACGGTCTCCAGCCACCTTTACACCGCCGGGATGCCCGACCCGGATCTGGTCATCAGGACGGCCGGTGAGCTAAGAGTCAGTAACTATCTACTGTGGCAGATCAGCTATGCAGAAATCTGGGTGACGCCGACTTGTTGGCCGGATTTTGGCCAGGAAACTCTTTACAAGGCGTTGCGAGACTATGCCTCTCGCGAACGTCGTTTTGGCGGGATCCCAGCGTCCCAGTAAGATTGCTATGCTTGGTTCCCGACTACTGGTTTCCGCGATTCTGATCCCCGCGTTTGCCGGACTCTGCATTCTCGACCACCGACTGGGAGAAGAGGCCTGGATTTTACTTGGAGTCTGCATCGCGTTGACGGTTCGATGCTGCTATGAAATGTGCGATTTACTGAGAGTCCGGAATCTGTCCCCCCAGTGGTGGATCACTTCGGTTTGTTCGGGCACTCTCGTAGCGTGCCTGTGGTGGGGACGACTCTCGGGTCAGAATCTCCCTGGATGCGAAAGTCTCCTCGCACTGGCGAAACCGATGTTTGCTTTCGGGATGATGGTCCTGGGCTTGTTCTGCTGGGAGGCCGCCCGTTTTCAATCCCCCGGAAATAGTCTGGAGAATCTGGGCGCTCATCTTCTGATTATCGTCTATTCAGGACTATTATTAACGCTGACGGCTCAACTTCGGTGGGTCGCTGGGCCAGAAGCAGGTTATTTCACCTTGGCCTCTCTCATTATCTGCGTGAAACTGGGGGACGTTGGCGCCTATACATTTGGGAAATTATGGGGAAAGAAGAAGATGTCCCCTATTTTGAGTCCTGGGAAAACCTGGATGGGAGCGCTTGGCGCAATTGTCGGATCGGTCCTGGGAGCCGTGCTGTGGCTGCAATTTGGTATCACCCTGTTCTCTTCGGAATGGGCGGCTCCCGCCATGCACTGGTGTTTGGCGTATGGAATCATTTTGGCCATGGCCGGCATGGTGGGGGATTTGAGTGAGTCACTGATCAAACGAGATGCCGGGCAGAAAGACGCCGCCAAACTCATGCCGGGCTTTGGAGGCTTACTCGATCTTCTCGACAGCATCCTATTCGCAGGCCCCATTGCCTACCTCCTCTGGATGATTCTCCCCCTGGCGACCTGGCTATCCGAATGAAACTCCGAAAGTGGATCCAACAAACCTTATAGCTTTGTAAGGGATAACCCTCAAATTTTCTCGTCGAGCAATGTTTTCAAATAAAATGAACGAAGACAGCCTGTCGAGAACGATACCGAAACTGTATATCAGTGTTAATAAAATAGTTAGCTAACAACACATTTTGAGCCATCTTAAATTCAGCCCGGTCAGTTTGGGCAGTAGCTTGCTGCTGAGGGGACCAGATTGGCCGGGTTTTCACCTGTGCGATTATCTAATGGCCTTTTCCGGGATCAGCGCCCAAACTCTCGCCCTGAAAACATATACGCACGACCACCTTTTCGTCAAGCCCGATCTCTCCCTAATTTTCTCACTGCATGGAAGATTCAAACCCCTCACTTCCAATCAAATTCTGAGCCTGCTCCCGTATGGTTTGCATCAACTCATCAAATTGAGTGGGAGTCGTCAGCGGATTCATCACGGTGCATCGCAAAGCCGCCACCCCCTCGAACTGCGTCGGTACGATATAGAATTTACCCGATTCAATCAGACGACGGCGTAAGCGTAACTGCAATTCCCCGATCTTCTCAGCGGGGGCATTTCGAATGGCTTCCGGGCGATACCGAAACGCCACGATGTTGCATTCGGGTTCGTGCAGCGTTTGGAAATCTTCTGCCGCTTTGAGCTTATCGTATAAGACTTTCCCCAGAGAGAACGTCAGATCCACGAGATCGGCAAAGAGCGTTTTTCCAAACGTTGCCCAGATCCCCCAGAGCCCAAAAGCGACGGCGGGTTTGGTGCATTCGATGGTTTTCAAACCGCTATCGTATTCAACAAGATCCGGAGCTGACGGATCAAACAGATAAGGAGCGGACTGCTGAAAGGCCTGATATTGGTGTTCCCGATTCTTGTAAAAGACGAACGCACACAACGCCGGCACAAACATCATTTTGTGCGCGTCGCAGATCAGACTGTCGGCACGCTCCAACCCTGAAATCAGATGACGATACTTATCACTAAAACAAGTCGCTCCACCATGCGCGGCATCCACGTGCAACCACAAATTGTATTTTTCGCAAAGATCGGCAATGGGATGCAGTGGATCGAACGCCCCAATGGGAGTAGCACATGCGGACGCACAGACGGCCAGAATGGGATGGCCCTGAGACTGAACATCCCGGATGAGCTGTTCCAGTTTCTCCACATCAATCCTGCCGCGATCATCGAGGGGAGCTTTGAGACAGTTCTCGGTCCCCAACCCCAGAATTCCCGCCGAGCGTTCAATGCAGTAATGAGCCGCGCCATGGGCGATCATCACCGGACGAGGATTTCTGCTGGATAGTCCTTCCTTCCAACTCTCACCCAACGTGACATTTCGAGCCGTCAGTAGTGCGGTCAGATTGGCTAACGATCCGCCGGATGTGATCAATCCGCTGAAGCTCCCCTCAGGATATCCAATCAAACGACCAATTTCTCGTACCAGAGCAGTTTCGCAGGCAGTCGCCCACGGCCCCATTTCGTACACAGCCATGACCGAGTTAGTAACGGAAGTGATCGTCTCGAACAATCCCGCCAGAGGGACGGAGGCGGGGACCTGATGCCCGATATAGCGGGGATCGTGAAGATTGTGTCCGCGAGCCATAATCGTCTCGACCAACAACTGAATTCTGGATTCGATCTCCTCGGCTTCACAGGCTTCTGCTTCATGAAGCATGCGAGCAGCAACTGTGATGTTTTCGGCAGGCTCGTTCCAATTCAGAACGGACTTGGATGAGGCTTGGCACTTCTCCAGATGCTCGGCCAGTAAATCGATCACTTTTCGCCCGGCAGACTGCAGGAGCTGCGTGTCGTAAGCGGCGGCTATTCGTTCGCGTGCCTGTTGGTATTCCAGAGATTCCAGCGGGAGTGAAGACACGATGTGATCCGTTTCATGAAGTCGATGATCGTCGGGAGAAGTTCATTGTGTCAGACCATATTCCACCCGCAAACCAGAAACAGGATTCGAATTTCGAGTTCCCATCAAAAAACGCCCCGCTGTGAGAAATTGACCAGAGTTATAATCCTTTTTCGCTTTGCTTCACTTTCCGCCATACGCCCTAACGTTCTTTGACTTTATTTTCGGATTGCCGATAGAATGGGCTGACTAACTCGCCGTCTTCCCTATTTCCGTTGGACCTTCCGATGAAGACGAAATTCTGGTTTTCCACGTTCTTTCTGCTCTCCCTCTCCGCAATCCTGGTGACCGCGGCTGCGGCCCAGGAATCCGGCGACACGCAATCTTCCGACACCGAGGAAGCTGTCGAGGATCTCGCTCCCGGACACTCCGCACACGGCGAGGCCTTTAACGAAGGCCCGCGACAAGGGGCGACCCTTTTGGGGGGAACGGGACCGATCCATTTTGAAGTCAGCAGCGACAATCCCGATGTGCAGAAGTTTGTCGAACAAGGGGTCGGACAACTCCATGGATTCTGGTATTTCGAAGCCGAACGGTCTTTCCGTCAAGCCGCCATGATCGATCCGGAGTGCGCGATTTGTTACTGGGGGATGGCGATGGCCAATTACAGCAACAAAAAGCGAGCCAAAGGATTTCTCGAAAAAGCTCTCGAACTTCGGGAGGGGGCGAGCGAACGCGAAGCAATGTATATCGACGCGTTGAATGACTGGCTGAATGGGAAAGGGAAATCGAAGGAGAAAGCCCAACGGCAAGTCGATGCGTTTGAAAAGATCATTGAGAAATACCCTGACGATCTCGAAGCCAAAGCCTGGTTGGGATACACACTTTACAAGCAACGCGGCACTCTCGGTAAGAAGCACGAGGAAGTCGATACCGCGTTGAAAGTGGTGCTGGCGATCGAACCACTCCACCCCGTCCATCACTATCGAATCCACCTTTGGGACTACAAAGATCCCAAAACCGCACTCGATTCGGCGGCGAAGTGTGGAGCCTCTTCACCTAGCATTGCTCACATGTGGCATATGCCCGGTCATATTTATTCGAGGCTTAAACGCTATCAGGATGCTGCCTGGCAACAAGAAGCGTCCGCTCGAACCGATCACGCCAATATGATGCGCGACCGGGTGATGCCGGACGAGATTCACAACTTCGCCCACAATAATGAATGGTTAATTCGGAATCTGATTCACGTTGGACGCTGGCGGGAGGCCTTGGATCTCGCCAAAAATATGATCGAGCTTCCCCGACACCCGAAATACAACACCTTGAGCAAACGACGCAGTTCGTATTATGGACGCCTGCGGTTGTTCGGTGTTCTCAAACAATACGAACTCTGGCCCGAGCTGATTGCTCTCACCGACAGCGCGTATCTCGAACCGACCGATGACGTCGCACAGCAAATCCTTCGCCTCGAGCATCGTGGGATTGCTTTCGCTCATCTTCATCACATCGATCAGGTCAATCACATTCTGGACGATCTGAATCAACGACTCGACGATCAACAAGCCAAAGCCAAAGAGGCAAACCGAAAACATGAAGCAGCGGTCGCCAAAGCCAGGGAGGAAGGCAAAAAAGCTCCCAAAAAACCAAGAGACAAAACGGCATCGCTGATCACGCAAATTGAACGAGCCATCGCGGGACTCGAAGGTTATGTCCTCAAAGAGTACGGCGACTATTCGGAAGCCGTCGTCCGATTGAAAAAAGCCGGAGAAGACCAGAGCATCATCGCACAGACTCAACTGCTGGCCGGCAAGGTCTCTGCCGCACTCAAGTTAATCGATGACGAAGTGGGCAGATCCGAGAACGAAGTCCTGCCACTCGCAACACAAATCGAAATGTTGTGGATGGCTGGCGAGCACGAGCAAGCCAAAACGGCCTTCGAGAAACTTCGCGCTGTTTCGAGATCGGTGCAATTCGGCGCACCGCCGTTCCAGCGACTGGAACCGATTGCCGCGGAACTCAGCTATCCTTCCGATTGGCGGGTCGCATTTCAGCACCCCGAGGATTTCGGCGAACGACCGCCGTTAGATCAATTGGGGCCGTTCCGCTGGTCTCCGCGTCCTGCACCGCAATGGACCCTGAACGATCATACGGGGAAAGCCTATTCATTGTCTCAATACAAGGGGCAGCCTGTCCTGGTGATTTTCTATCTCGGGTACGGCTGCCTGCATTGTGCCGAGCAACTTCAGGCGTTTGCTCCCAAAGTTGAAGAGTTCAACAAGGCGGGAATCTCCGTCGGCGCCATCAGCACCGACGATCCAGAAGGATTGAAAGTCTCGGTCGAAACTTACGAAGGAGGCATGCCCTTCCCTCTCCTGTCGAATGATTCTCTCGATGTTTTCAAGGCTTATCGGGCACACGATGACTTTGAAGACGCCCCGCTCCACGGTACCTTTCTGATTGATCCGAACGGTCAGGTCCTGTGGCAGGATATCGGTTACGAGCCGTTTATGGATGTCAATTTCGTCCTTGAGGAATCCCAACGGTTACTTCAGCAGGAACAACCGTTGTCTCCTCAACTTGAAATCGTCGAACTTCCCGAACAGCGACCACCGTTGAAAACAGCCAAACTCGACGACCTCCCTAGAATCGATCCCGCAGGAGTCGGTGGTTCTCTCGTCGTTTCGGGAGAGGAACTCCCGGATGCCGCACTGGACACTTTCTTCCGCTTGTCACAGGGTGAACAAAGTCGTGTTGTTTTGCTGGCTCTCGATCGAGAAGAAAGGACCGGCCAGACACTGCAACGCGTCCTTACTCATTGGAATACCCAAAAAGGAGCCGACCTGCGCATCGTGCGTATCAACAGCGAACGACGTTTGGACGAGATCGATTGGATTCGGTTGTTGACCAATGCGACCGGTCTCTGGGTTGCCGGTGATCGAGAGGAATCGTTCCAGCAACTCGTCAAGCATGACGTGGCCCGCATCGCTATCCACAAATTTGTCGCCGCAGGACACGTCATCGGTTCCACCAGCCACGGAGCCGCTTTGATGGCTGATAAAACATTTGCGGAGGAGGGGTCGGATCAGCTCACCGACGTGGCCCTCGCACTCTTGCCCGAATCCGTCATGGATATGAACGCTGCCAACCAGGAAAGTTCTTCGCGTCTGGAAAAAGTCCTGCAAATACAGCCGCATCGAATTGGGTATGAAATCTTCCCCGACACCCCCATGATCGTTCGACGTCGTCGCATTTCTAAAGTAGGAGACGGGATCGTCCGCATTCATCGCTTTGCCGGAAAGAACAAACCGCTGCACGAAATCACGCTCGCTTCTGAAAATGATGCTGCCGATT
>JABURQ010000069.1 GCA_014762625.1 Planctomycetaceae bacterium
GACAGCTACGTTACCAACTGGCTGACGTTCCCCGAAGTCCCCCGCAAATACAGCCCACGGGGAATTCAGATCGATCGCAGTAATCCGTTTCTCCTCCGAGCCCATACGATTCTCAATCTCCCCGCCGGCGAACATACCCTGCTACTCCGTTCGCTGAACGGCGTCCGGGTACTCGCAAACGGCAAACCGCTCGTCACCACCCCGTTTCACACGATCTCAGGTTCCGCTCACGGACATCTTCGTCGCGTCGCGAAGGTCAAAGAGACCGACATTCGCCAATTGCAGACCGGCGAAAATGAGGAACTCGCCACTCTCACCACGGATGGCTCCCCCGTACGGATCACGATGGAAATGTTTGTCGGCGGCGGAAGCAAACGCCCCGAGACCGGGGAAGTCTCTCTTAGTCTCCAACAGATGGACGGCACCTTCGCCGTCCTAAGCCCACAACAGAATTTCCCGCTCACCGATCACGGTTGGTTCGCGTTTCTCGACGAACATCGCGTTTACATGACGGAGTTGAATGCCGAGCGTCGATTGCGAACGGGACTGGCGGAAGCGGAACGGTGGGAAGAACGCCATCAACAGGCCCGCGAACAATTATTGTCCCAGTTGCCGGAAGACTATCAGCGGCTCGACTCCGCCACGATCGATGAAATCATTGAAACGCGACTGCAGCAGGAAGAGATCGAGCCGCAACCGGTCCTCGACGACTGGGCGTTTCTGAGACGAGTGACTCTGGACGTGATTGGGACGAATCCCTCGCCGCGACAGATTCGCGAATTCTTCGCCGACAATTCCCCCGAACGTCGCGTTCGCTACATCGACCGCCTGCTCGATCATCCCGGCTGGGCCGATAACTGGGTCGGTTACTGGCAGGATGTGTTGGCCGAGAATCCGAACATCGTCAACCCGACCCTCAACAACACCGGTCCGTTCCGCTGGTGGATTCACGAATCCTTTTACGACAACAAACCGATCGACCGCTTCGTCACTGAACTGATCCGGATGGAAGGTTCCCAACGTTACGGCGGACCGGCGGGCTTCGAGATGGCGTCTCAGAACGACGTTCCGATGGCCGCGAAGGCCCACATCATCGGCACCGCGTTTCTCGGCGTGCAGATGAAATGTGCCCGCTGCCACGATGCTCCGTTCCACGACGTCGGTCAGAAGGACCTGTTCTCACTCGCCGCCATGCTCGGACGCAAGCCGCAAGGCGTCCCCAAGACAAGTACCATTAATCTCAGCGATGAAGCGCTCCAGGATCTGATCGTGGTCGTCTCGCTCAAACCGGGACAAACCGCCCCCGTCGAATGGACGTTCGACGAACTGGTCTCTCCCGAGAAAGTGCGTCATCTGTTTGCCGAGAGTGACGACAGCCGCGAACAACTGGCGGCCCTGGTCACGTCGAGCGAAAACGAGCGTTTCCGGAACGTGATCGTCAATCGGTTATGGAAACGTTACCTCGGTCGTGGATTCGTCGAGCCGGTTGATGACTGGGAGTTTGCCGATCCGTCCCACCCGAAATTATTACAGAAGCTCTCCGCAGAACTGGTGCTCTCGGGATACGACCTGAAGGCGCTGGCGAGATTGATCCTGAATTCCCGCACTTATCAGCGCGAGGCGGTCGCGGTGGCTCCTCAGAACGACTCCGATTGGTTCAGTTTCGCCGGTCCGGTCCGACGTCATCTCTCAACGGAACAGATCGTCGATACGATGTTCGCCTCCGCCGGCAAGCGACTCCTCGCCGGCCAGATGAATATTGATGTCGACGGCTCGCGGTCGTACCAATCGTCCCTCAATCTCGGACGTCCCCACCGGGCGTGGATGTTTACTTCCAGCTCCAACGAACGGGACCGCCCGAGCCTTTCACTGCCGCTGTCGGAAAATTTCCTCAGCCTGATGAAAGCTTTCGGCTGGCGCACCGCGCGCCAGGATCCGCTCACCGAACGGGACGATACGGTCACCGTCCTGCAACCGGCGATCCTCGCCAACGGTATCGTCGCCCGCCGATTTACTCGGCTGTCGGAAGATTCCATCTTCACCGAACTGGCTCTCGACAGCCAACCGCTGGAGACGCTGATCACCCGCGTCTTCGAGCGAACGCTGACGAGACCGCCTCGACCGGAGGAACTCGAACTGTTCGCCGAATTGCTGCGGGACGGCTACGAAGATCGCCGCATCGACGTTCCGCCGGAAGAGATCAAATACCATTACCCGCAGACCACGCTGGTCTCCTGGTCGAACCATCTCGATCCGGAAGCAAATGAAGTCAAAATTGCCCAGGAGGCACGCGTCCGCAAGGGCGATCCTCCCACCATCCGCCTGCAGGCCGACTGGCGGGAACGGATGGAAGACATGTTGTGGGCGATTTTGAATTCTCCGGAATTCATCGTGGTCCCCTGACACTCACCCAACTCTCTCTCACGTTTCACACACTCGGATTGAGCCCTCATGAAAAATCCAAAACTCATCTTCCTGGCGCTGATGACATTCGCGTGCTCCGCGCTCGGCATGACGTACGCGGTGCAGGAATGGAAAAGCGGTATCATCTGGCCGGAACCGGAAGTAATCGATCCCGGCGATGCGACCACCCCGCCGTCGGATGCGATTGTGTTATTCGACGGAACCAATCTGGATGCCTGGCAGGGAGGCGAGCGTTGGGAGATCAAAGACGGCTACGCGATCGCCCAGGGAGGCGGAATCGTCACCAAGGACTCGTTCGGCGACATCCAACTGCACCTCGAATGGGCGTCTCCCGAAAAAGTGACCGGCGAGGGCCAGGGCCGCGGTAACAGCGGCGTTTACCTGATGGGGCAATACGAACTTCAGATTCTCGACAGTTACGAAAACGAGACTTACTTCGACGGTCAAGCGGGAGCGATTTACAAACAGACTCCCCCAATGGTCAACGCCTGTCGTCCGCCGGGAGAATGGCAGACGTACGACATCCTCTGGACGGCTCCGCGCTTCAACGAAGATGGCAGCCTCAAATCTCCGGCGGCGATCACGGTCCTCCAGAACGGAGTCGTGATTCAAAACAACTTTGAACTCCAGGGAGGCACGTTCTGGCATCGTCCCCCCACTTACACGAAACATGCGGAAACGGGACCGATTTCTCTACAATTTCACGGAAATCCGGTCCGCTTTCGGAATATCTGGGTCCGAGACATGAAGCCGATCGTCGGCGAGAAACCGGACGAAAAACCGGAACAATCGACCGGAGAATAAGTCCACAAACCCCATTGAGACGATACGATACGATACAGAGACTCTTCTCATCCACGGACAGCAATCACATGAATGATTTCACGCGACGCAACTTTTTACAGACCTCCGCTCTCACCGGAGCCGCCGGTTCGCTGATGACGCCCGGCCTGCTTACCGCCGGCGAGAACAAACTTCCGTTCCCGATGGGCCAGGCCGAACATTGCATCATGATCTGGCTGGGCGGCGGTTCGTGTCACGTCGATACCTGGGATCCGAAGAAGAAGGGTGACGCGAAAGCCCGGAAAGCGGGATCGTATTACAATGCGATCGATACCGCGATCGACGGCGTGCAGGTTTGCGAACACCTCCCGAAGTGCGCCAATATTCTGGATCGTTTCATGCTGTTGCGATCGGTGCATCACGAAGTAATCGACGAACACGCGGCCGCGACCAACCGCATGCACACCGGACGACCGACGAGCGGCACGATCGTTTATCCGTCGGTCGGGTCCATTATCGCCCATCAGCGAGGAGCCGCGGGAGAAGGCGTCCCCGCGTATGTCCTGATCGGTTATCCGAATATCACTCGCGGCCCCGGTTTCCTTGGTGCCAAAGCGGGTTACATTTATCTGACTGATACGAGTTCGGGACCGAACGGATTATCGCGACCGACCGACATCAGTCAGGAACGACGCTCGCGTCGCGAACAGTTGCTCGCCAAAATGCGCGCCGGTTACCGGCGACAAATGTCGCAGGACCAATTCATCAAAGATTACGACGATACCCTCGCGGAGGCGTTGCGGCTCTCCGGACCGAACTTCGCCAAAGTCTTCAATCTCGACGCCGAACCCGCCGATCTGCGAAACGCGTATGGCGGAGAATTCGGACAGCGGTGTCTATTGTCGCGGCGGTTGATTGAATCGGGCGTGCGATTTATCGAAGTCTCACACAACCTGAACTTCGTGAACGGAACCGGTTGGGATACCCACAACGAGGGACAATTGAATCAGCACCTGCTGATTCAGGAGCTCGACTCCGCTCTTTCGACGCTGGTGACCGACCTGGAAGAGAAAAAACTGCTCGATAAAACCCTAATTGTGGTCTCGACGGAATTCGGACGTCCTCCCGAATTTGACGGCGGCGGCGGACGCGGACACCAGTCGAAAGCCTTTTCGGTGGTGATGGCGGGTGGCGGCTTGAAGACCGGCGTCGCGATCGGAGAAACGAACGAACTCGGGAAAGAGATCGTTTCGCGACCGATCTCCGTACCCGATATGCACGCCACGATGCATTGTGCGTTGGGAATCGATCCCTCGTTCGAGTTAACGGCGGACGGCGATCGACCGGTTCCCATAACCGATATGGGACAACCGGTTCGCGAACTGTTTGCATAATCGTTACCAGACCGCAAAAGAACGGGGAAAATTCGCAACCGTCGCTTGCCTCTCGTCCGGTTTCTGAGATAGTGCAGCTAAGCTCATAGAGCGTCTCAGACAGATGAGTGCTTATCTGGCTGAATGAATGACTTGTTGTAATGATGTTCGGAATTCGTTGATAAAATCCTTCTCTTCCTCTGGAGGAGAAGGTCTCATGCAGGTTGGCGAGACCACCAAACACTGATTGATCAATCGGCGATCGTCGGATGCCGTCATCATTCCTCACATAATGCGATTCTAAACTAAAAAATCCGTGTGTCGGATTGATTTGTTTCGCGCGCTGACGAAAGCGATAAACTCGATGAAAACCATTTTGGTCACCGGCGGGGCCGGATTTCTGGGAAGTCACCTTTGCGATCGTCTGATCGAGCGCGGCGATGAAGTGATCTGCGTCGATAACTTTTTCACCGGTCGCAAAGACAACATTCGCCATCTCATCGGTCATCCCCGATTCGAGTTGATCCGGCACGATATCGTGCATCCTCTATATGTCGAAGCGGACCAGATCTACAATCTCGCCTGTCCCGCTTCGCCGGTCGCGTATCAATATAACGCCATCAAGACGATTAAGACCTCAACCGTCGGTGTGGTAAATGTCATGGGATTGGCCAAACGCTGCCATGCCCGCGTGCTGCATGCCTCCACTTCAGAGGTTTACGGCGATCCGACCGTCCATCCCCAAACCGAAGATTATTGGGGCAACGTCAATCCAATCGGCCCGCGCAGTTGCTACGACGAAGGAAAACGGGTCGCCGAATCGCTGATCATGAATTATCACCACGATCACGGCACGGAAGTCCGAATTATTCGGATCTTCAATACCTACGGCCCGCGGATGGACCCGAACGACGGACGCGTGATTTCCAACTTCATCACCCAGGCACTGCGCGGCGAACCGATCACGATTTACGGCGACGGTGCGCAAACCCGCTCGTTCTGCTTCTGTTCGGACTTGATCGAAGGCATGATGCGGTTGATGGATCAGGACGACGAGACCGGTCCCGTGAACATCGGGAATCCGATCGAAAACACGATGATCGAGCTGGCGAACGAGGTGCTGAAGCAAACCGGTTCGAAATCGGAACTGACTCACGAGGAACTGCCGAAAGACGATCCGAAACAACGTTGCCCCGATATCACCAAGGCGAAACAGCTCCTCGGCTGGGAACCGAAAGTTCCCCTGTCAGAGGGATTGGCCAAAACCATCGATTATTACAGTGAACTGCTCGCCCAGGAGAAATCGTGACTCATTATCTGGTCACCGGATCCGCAGGTTTTATTGGTTTCCATACCTGTCAACGCCTCCTCGAACGAGGCGCGAGCGTCACCGGTCTCGATAATCTCAACGATTACTATGATGTCTCGCTGAAGGAAGCACGCCTCGAACAATTAAGCGGTTCCGAAAAGTTCTCCTTCCACCGCACCCATCTCGAAGACCGCCCTGCCCTGGAACAGATCTTCCAAAACCAATCGTTCGATGTCGTGATTCATCTCGCCGCCCAGGCCGGCGTTCGCTATTCGCTGGAGAATCCGGCGGCTTACATCGACAGCAATCTGGTCGGGTTCGGCAATATCCTGGAAGGCTGCCGACACGGCAACGTCCAGCATCTGGTTTACGCGTCGTCGAGTTCCGTCTATGGAGCGAATAAAAAAATTCCCTTTTCGGTCGAAGATAACGTCGATCACCCGATCAGCCTGTACGCGGCGACCAAAAAAGCGAACGAATTGATGGCTCACACGTACAGCCATCTATTTCAGCTCCCCACAACCGGTTTACGATTCTTCACGGTTTACGGTCCGTGGGGACGACCGGACATGGCGCTCTTCAAGTTCACCAAAGCCATCATCGCAGGCGAACCGATCGACGTTTACAATCACGGCAAAATGCGTCGCGACTTCACCTACATCGACGATATCGTCGAGGGGGTCTTACGAACGGCAGACCACGTCCCCGTTCCCAAGGACGATCGTGCCCCCTACGCCATCTACAACATCGGAAACAACCAACCGGTCGAACTGATGCAGATGATCGCTCTTCTGGAACAAGCTCTCGGCACGACCGCTGAGAAGCGAATGCTTCCGATGCAGCCGGGCGACGTTCCGGAAACCTACGCCGACATCGACGCGCTGGCAAAAGACGTCGGCTTTCGCCCGGTCACTCCGCTTGCGGAGGGGATCGAAAAATTCGTGGCGTGGTATCGCGAATTTTATCACTGCTGATGGCAGGGAAATGCACCAGACGCGGTGCGGATGTTGCCATATCGAGACATCCGAACTGCTAAAGGTGGCGCGTTCGGACTCTTCGCTCTTTCAATCGGTGCATCTGGAGAGATCGTTTCTGTTTTCTCAAGTCGGCCCTATCTTCCCCATCTTTCAGAAGATGTAACGATCAGGAAAGAAGTCCGGCAAACGCGCGTCCGCAAAGTTTCACTAACCGGACCAACCCCGACGACTGGTACAAAATCGTCGTAACCATTTTACAGAATAAGAACTTGAGAGGTTCAAGGCCTCCCATTCTTGCGTCGATATCTTCTCAAGTCCCAGAGACCGTCTTCTCGGGTCGGATGCGATTTGCTGTTGGACTTAGTGGGTGATGAGGAGATCACCCCGGCAAATGCAACTCCGAGAAGTCAGACCAGTCATGGTCACGCCGTCGGACTCAAAAGACACTGTCGGAAATGACGCGAATACGCGGCACGAAGCCGCACCTGAGCGAAGGACTCGCTCTTCCATCACGAAATTCGGACCGGCATAAACGTAAGGTAAGGACGGCCGACAAATTGTTCCCAAGGGAAGGAGACTCGATTTTATGAAACTCTTCAGAATGTGTGCCGCTACTGTGGCCGCCCTGATGATGAGCATCTCCGCCGCTGACGCCGGTGGTTTGCTTAGTAATCTGATGAAGGGCGGAGGATGCGGGGCTGAGAAGAGCTGCGGTTGTGCCGAAACATGTCAACCGACATGTTGTAAGCCGACCATTGCACGGCCCTGTACGACGAAGACCTATGTTTATCAACGCCAGTGTTCGACCATCAAGCCGCCTTGTTGCGATACTTGCTGCCCGGACACCGGATGTGCACCTGCCGATGCAGAATGCTGTGCTCCGGCTGACGCCGCTTGCTGTGCTCCTGCTGATGCTTGTGCTGATGATGCTTGTGCTCCCGCTGATGCGGCTTGCTGTGCACCGGCTGCCTGCAATCCTGAGTGCTGCTGCCCGGCTCCCGCCGACTGCTGTGCTCCGGCTGCCGCTGAGTGCTGTGCACCTGATGCTGCTGCGTGTGCTCCGGCTGAATGCTGTGCTCCCGCTGATGCGGCTTGCTGTGCACCGGCTGACGCTTGTGCTCCCGCTGATTGCTGTGCACCGGCCGAGACTTGTGCTCCCGCTGACTGCTGTGCACCGGCAGGCTGCAAGCTGTTCAACGGCGGTTTGGGCAGTTGTCTGAAAAAAGACAGCTGTGCTCCCGCTGATTGCTGTGCACCGGCTGACGCTTGTGCTCCGGCTGAATGCTGTGCACCGGCCGATGCTTGCGGCGATAGCTGTGGCTCTTCTTGCCTGTCCGGCAAAAAAGGCTGCGGACTGTTCAGCAAACTGTTCGGAAACAAGCTCTGCGGCAAAGATAGCTGCGGCGACACTTGCGGCGATAGCTGCTGTGAAACCGAATGCTGCGATGCCGATCCTTGCGAGATTGCCAAGCTGATCTACAAATCGCAGACCGCTTGCTACGCGAAAGATCGTAAAGATGCCATCGATGAACTGGGCGACGACTACAACTGCCGTTGTAACCCGGAAATCATGTGTGCCATGGTTTACGCTCTGAACGATACCGATGAACGAGTTCGTAAAGAAGCTGCTGACGAAATCGGCGATCAAATCCGTAAGCACGGCTGCTGCTGCACTCCTGAAGTTGTGGCTGCTCTGACCTGTGCTCTCGGCGATTGCGACAAAGGTGTCCGTAAACAAGCTGAAGAAGCTTTGGAAGCTTGTGGATACGAAATCGTTGACGGCTGCTGCGATACTTGTGGAGATGTTTGCGGAGACTCTTGTGCTCCGGCTGCTCACGAAGAAATGGCTCCGATGCAGAAAGCTGCACCGCCGGCTCCTCCGGCTGACAAAGAAGCCAGCTTCAAGAGCAAATTGAATATCCGCTCTGCCAGCAAGAGTGGATTGGCTAACCTCTTCGGTCTGGCTCACTAATCCTGAGTCGGTCTTAATCAGGTACGCTTTCGACGGCCTCGGTTCTCCGAGGCCGTCTTTTTTTGTGTTCGGAGCCCGCGAACTCCTCTTGACATCTTTCTGCCTCAGACACTAAAAAACCGGTCCTATCCTATTTCGTGCTTCTCACGTCCTGTGAGATCACGCCCCCTCGGCACCAACCTCCCTTACCTCCCTCGGTTGGCCCGCCTTATTACTCCTGTCACATTGAGTTCGATCCTATGAATCTGCCCAAGCTGCGTTCGGAGCAGCCCGGTCAGGCCTCCGTCCTGATTGCCGGTTGCTCGGATGACTCCACCACTGCTCACACGCAAACCGTCCTCAAACTCGGTCATCGCGTCTTTCACTGGGCCTCCGAACAAGCCATTCCCGAAATCGTCACCGACCAGAACTGGAATCTGGCGATTTGCGGCCCCCAACTCAGCGCTTCCCAGATCCACAAAATTGCCGAATCCGCCACCGAACTTTCCCGGATTCTGTGGATCGATCAATCGTCGATTCCCCACGAACTCCGGAAATTGACGCTCCCTCTCACCGCGGAATCAGCCTCCGAACAACAAGCCACCTCCATCCGCCAATCGATCGAGTTGTCTCTACTGCACGAAGAACGAGACGACTGGCGCCGTCGCTTCACCAGCCAGCTCTTCCGCGACCTGGTTTGCCGCAGCGAGGCGATGCAGACTTTACAGACACAACTCCTCGACGAAGCCGACAAAAGCACGCCGCTGCTGCTCATCGGCCCTCCCGGAGCCGACGACCGTCAAATCGTCTGGACCCTGCATCAGTCCGGATCGCGCGTCGATCATCCCTGCCTGACGATCGACTGTGAGAGTTATTCCTCCACCGCATTCGAGCAGGAGCTGTTTCAGTATCGCGACGAAGGGGACGAACAAAGCCCTCCTCTCCTCGAACAGGTCGACGGCGGAACTTTGCTCCTGAAAAACCCTCACTCGCTCTCACAAACGCTTCAGAAAAAGCTGATTCGCTTCCTCGAATCGCCGGCCATTTCGCGTCCCGATAGTCACTCCTTACGATACATTAACATCCGCTGGTGTTTTTCGTTCTCCACCGAACAGTGGCCCGATCGCCAATCACCGTTGAGCCGATATCTCGAAGAACGTAACGACCTGACACCACTGGGCATTCCCGCCCTCAAAGATCGGCGGGACGACTTGCGGGAACTGATTCGAAAATCGCTCTCCGAACACGCCGTCCGCGCCGCCCAGCTCCCTCCGGTGCTGTCCGCCGACGCCTGGCAACTTCTGGAGCAATACGACT
This sequence comes from Planctomycetaceae bacterium, assembly GCA_014762625.1. Classification (GTDB taxonomy): domain Bacteria; phylum Planctomycetota; class Planctomycetia; order Planctomycetales; family Planctomycetaceae; genus JABURQ01. The sequence continues at coordinate 10,135 of JABURQ010000069.1, forward strand.
GGCCCGGAAACGAACAACAGATGCATCGCGTGCTCTCACAAATCACGCATCTCACCTCAAGCTCCACAATCTCCTCTGAGGTCATCGCTCCCTGGCTGGAGAGTGACAATCTGCATAACGAGTCAGGCCTCGGCTTGATGTCGCTCGCCGACATGGAACGACAGTTGATCGAAGCCACCTTCAACCGGTTCGCAGGAAATCGCGAACGAACCGCCCAGGCCCTCGGCATCGGTCTGCGGACGCTTTCCGGAAAATTACGACAGTACGGCTATCCGCCCCGTGGAGGCCCCGGTTCCAATCGACGCTCCGCCCAGGAAACCACCGAAGAATCCGCGCGACGAGCGGCGTGACTTCGCCTGCCTCATGGCGATGAGGGGCTGAAAAGATCGAAATCCGCCCGATTTCTCGGTAGGCTGGTCCCTGAAAAGATGGTATCGAGCGTGTTCGACTTGAATGTCGCATTCATGACGCTGCACCTCGATTCAAGATTGAGACCAACCAACAGGAAAGGTGTCCCTTGGCGGATCAGCAACAACGAGACTTCGACGAGTTTCTCGATAAATTCAGCAAGCACCGGACCTTGATGCAGGAGGAACTGGGGAAGGTCATCATCGGACAGGAGGAAGTGATCGAACAGCTCCTGGCGGCGATCTTCACCGGCGGCCACTGTCTGTTGGTCGGTGTGCCGGGGCTGGCAAAAACGCTGCTCGTGAGCACGATCGCCCGGATTCTCGACGTCTCCTTCAAACGGATACAGTTCACGCCCGACCTGATGCCTTCCGACATTACGGGTACCAACGTCCTCGACGAAAACGACGACGGACGCCGGGAATTCCGCTTCGTCCAGGGGCCGGTCTTTACCAATATTCTGTTGGCCGACGAAATCAACCGGACTCCGCCGAAAACCCAGGCCGCTCTATTGCAGGCGATGCAGGAACACGAGGTCACCATCGGTCAGACGACTTACGATCTTCCCGATCCCTTTTTCGTCATCGCCACGCAAAACCCGATCGAGCAGGAAGGAACTTATCCCCTGCCCGAGGCACAGCTCGACCGCTTCATGTTCAATGTGAAAGTCGATTACCCAAACCTCGACGAAGAGGAGCAGATTCTCGATCTCACTTCGCGCGGCGAAAAAGCGGACGTCCGGAAAGTCCTCTCCGCCAAATCAATTCTCTACCTGCAAAACCAGATCAAACAGATCGAAGCCTCGCCGCTCACCATCAACTACGTCGCGCGACTCGTCCGTGCGACGCGTCCCTCCGACGGCAGCGCCCCCGACTTCATCCAGGAGATGATCGACTGGGGAGCTGGACCGCGAGCGGGACAATACCTGATCGCCGGCGGCAAAGCGATCGCCGCGATGGACGGACGACCGAGCATCGCGCTCGACGACATTCGCCGAGTGGCGATCCCCGTATTGCGACACCGCATCTCGCCGAACTTCCAAGCCCAGGCGGAAGGGATGACCTCGGAGAAGATCATCGAGCGGTTGGTACAAACCGTCCCGGAACCGACGATTCCAAAGTATGAATGAGTCAGTAGTCAGTAGTCAGTAGTTCTTTGTTGACAAAGCTTGAGTCCGGTGTGATCATATGTCTCCTTCAAGGAGCATAGTGATGGCGAGAACAAACTTCGAAAACCTGGAAGTTTACCAACTTTCTGAAAAACTCTCTGATGAAATTTGGCGGCTCATCCAGACATGGCCCTCTTTTGACAAATTCTCCTTGGGAACTCAAATGACGCGATCTGCTGACAGCATTGGTGCCAATATCGCGGAAGGAGTGGGACGAGGCACCTATCAAGATAATCGAAGGTTTGCTCGCATCGCTCGAGGCTCACTCAATGAAACACAACACTGGTTGCGTCGTGCATTTCAACGTAAGTTACTCCAGACAGAACAAATTGAAATCCTCAAACCTCTGGTGGATGAATTAGCTCCTCGCTTAAACGCTTACATCAACTCGATCGGACGACAAATAACGACGGACAACGGACAACGAACTACTGACAAATGACAAAAACGGCCGAATCCTATCTCAAACCCTCTGTGATTCAGACTGTCGCGCGTCTGGATCTGCGAGCGAAGTTTATCGTCGAGGGATTCCTGCAGGGACTGCATGCATCGCCCTTTCACGGTTTCTCGGTCGAGTTCTCCGAACACCGCCGCTACACGCAAGGCGACGATCCCAAAGACATCGACTGGCTCGTTTACGCCAAGACCGACCGCTATTACATCAAAAAGTACCAGGCCGAAACCAACATCCAGGGCTACCTGTTGATGGACCTCTCAGAGAGCATGGGCTACACCTATCGACAGGATTTGACCAAGTTCGATTACGCGATCTGTCTCGCCGCCGCCTTGGCCTATTTGATGATCCACCAGCAGGACCCGGTCGGCCTGATCACCTTCGACGAACAGTTAAGAAACTCTCTACCACCGAAGAGCAAACGGACGCAACTCGGCAATCTGCTGGCGTTGCTGGCCAAAGCTCAACCGTCGGGAAAAACTGAACTCGCCGCCAATCTGAAACGGATCGGAGCGATGATCCGTACCCGCAGCCTGTTGATGATCTTCACCGACCTGCTGACCGATCCCGATGAGGTCATCGCCTCGCTGCGGCAACTCCGCTTCGCGGGTCACGACATCATCCTGTTCCACGTCCTCGACGAAGCAGAGGTCAACTTTCCCTTCGAAGGGATGGTCGACCTGAAAGACCCCGAGTCGGAGGAGAATCTGATTCTCGACGCGGACGGCATGCGATCTGATTACATCGACGCCGTCGAACAACTCCGCAACCGCTACAAAAAGGAATGCCTCTCGATCGGCGCGGACTACGTCCCTCTCGATACGAGTATGCCGTTCGATAAAGCGCTGCTGGAATATCTGTCGCAGAGACAGGCGCGGTTTTGAGAGTTTCTTTTTGCTACGAGTTTTGACACAAAGCCTCGAAGAGAGGAAGAAACGCAAAGTACGATAGATGGACGGCAAAAGTGAATGGTATTCGACGTCATTGTAGGCCGACAATCCTGTGTCGGCATGAGCGACGTTGATAATTCTGACGAAGGCTTCTGTAATTGAACTCGTACGCACGAAGGACCTTCGGAACCCCTGAATAAGAGTGCCAGTCGTCACCTTTCGCTTCGATCGGATTGCAAGTCGCGATTCAGACTCAAAAATCAAATCGGCTCAACACACCGGCGAGATACTGATCCGCGTCGTACAGAGAGTTCTCCGAATTGAAGCGTTGATAGCGGAAGAACGTTAACAACGAAAAGTGATCATTGAATCTCTTTTCCAGTTCGATCACTCCGCGATAATTGAATTCATCGCGAGACGGCGTCCCACTGAAATCATAATAGTCACGGAACCCGGCCCCCGCTTCGAGGGTCAGCTCCCAGCTTTCCGCCGGAACAAACAGGGACTCCACATACAACTGGATCCCGTGGTAACGATAGTTGCTCCCATCCGTATCGACGGTTTGCAGGTCTCCCCCGACCGTGAAGGAGCGATAGAGATTCTCCTTCCAGTACCATTCGTGATTCATTCCGATCGTATGACTCCAGCCGTCCTGTGAAGTGAGACTCGGCGTCACTCCGGGATTCTCAAACGAACTCCAGTCGGCAGCGTAATAACCGTAGGTGGAATTCACATCATCCCAGATCGCCAGCGTCGAAGCCGTCAACGAATGCCGGTTACCGAACCGATCGCCGTCGAAAAGATCGTAGATAAATTCATAAGACAAACGCGGCACCCAGATCGTCGGGCCGTCGAAGATATCCTTCTCCCAAAAGACACCCGGCTGATAACTCTCGAGATTGAAGTTACGGAAATTACCTTCGTTGAACGTCCACTGTCCGAAGTAGGTCACGCCCCAGCGTGTATTCTCCGATTCCGAAAGCGTCCATTGCAGATCGGGTGATAACAGCAGTTGAAAACTCTCGCGAGTGCCGGGAACGAGTTGACGACTCGTCGGAGCCAGCGCCACGTTGCTGTTATATTGAAAGCCGACGTCAAACGAGGCATTCAATACCCGCTCCGGTTCCTTGACCGGCTCGAAGGTCGGTTCGTCCGTCTCCTCACGCCGCTTGGAACCGTCGAACTCGCCCGCTTCGAAACCGACGAGAGAGACGAAAGGGTCGTCCAACTCGGGTTCCACATCGACGCCCCATAACTCGAGATAGGTCTCCGCCGATTTCGCGTATTCCGTCTCGGGAGCCAGGCGAATCACTTGTTGAAGTTCGGCGAGTCCTTCCTGTTCGACTTTGTTTTCGATCAGAAGCTGTCCCAGATCGTGATGGGCGGCGGCGTTGCCGGGTTCCAGTTCGATCGCCGTCCGGAGAGAACGTTCGGCTGCGGCGCGTTCCCGATTTTGTAGCTGAACCTTGGCCAACATTCTCCAGGCGGAAGCGTCTTCGGGTCGTTGTTCCACGCGCTCGATAATCCGCTGCTGCATGGAGGGACTGATCTCCGCGGAAACCGCACAGGTTGTAAAGAATACAACGCACAACGCCAGCGCTAATGGTTTCCCCGATCCCGCCTTTGGTGTGCTCCCCCTCTTTCCAGGTAAGGTTGCTGAGGGCGGTTGAAAAAAAACACTCCGCATCGCTGGGGGTATCTCCGATTTTGGGCTGTTCACAGCAAAAAAGTGCATGCTTCGGCGGTATATACTCCGATGAGACCTATTGACGCAATAGGTTTTATTCAATATCCACAAAGCCTCTCTCACGGAGTTCGAAGCCTACAATCACAATCTCAATGGAGGAGATTTTCACATGAATTCGATCAAAGGATTGATCCTGGCCGCTCTGGTCTGCGCTGTCGCGCTCCCCGCTGCGGCTCAACGCCCCACAGACCCCGGCTCTCAACGGAATGTCCGGGCTCGAAACAATCGCGGCACCGAACGGGTCCAGGAACGTCTCGGACAAACGCGTTCCACAGAGCAGCGAGGCCGTTCCGCAGATCGCGGTCGCCCGGCTGACCGAGGTCGCCCGACCGATCGTGGACGTCCGACTGACCGTGGTCGTCGAGACAATACCGGGCGACCGGAGACAGCCGGTCGTCCTGATGAGGGTGAGACCAAAGGTTCCGCTCGCAGCGCGCTGGTGAATAAAGGTCAGAATCGAATGGCCCGCATCAATGCGGAAAAAATTCTGCTCAAACGCCTCGCCGTCACCGAACATCTGCGGGACGTGGCTCTGCAAAACGGTAACGAACAGCTACTGAGCAAAGCAGATGAGTTGGAAGAACTGGCTCGCCTGGACTACACCCGTCGCACCGGCGAGGAGTATGCGTCGTCCGATCCCATGACAGATGCCCCCATGGAACCGGAGACGGAGCCAACCACGGAACCGACGACCGAGCCGCCCACCGAACCGACAACGGAGCCAACTCCAGAACCGACACCGGAACCGGAACCAACGCCGGAGCCGGAGACCGAACCGACAACGGAACCCGTTCAATAAACGGACCGGCATGGTCACAATTTCACGCAGAAGTTTTTCAGAAAAGCCCTCACTCACTGTTTTGTGTGTGAGGGTTTTCTTGTGCGTTCCTGCCAAACTCCAAGCATCGAACAAAGAATAAATCAGAAAATCAAGCGTGTTATAAATGGGAGAAATCAGACCAAGCTTGATTCAAATCGCATCCGAGTTTGCTGCATAGGAACGCTTCGCAAGCGCCACCTCAATCGCATCGCTGACCCACTGATTGAGACTGACACCCGCTGCTTCGGCTTCCACAGATGCGGCGCGATGAAGTTCCGGGAGAAGACGAACTACGAACTTACCGGAGTAGGGCTTTTGGGGCTCCTCACCTCGCTCAGCGCAGAACTCGAGGTAGTCATCAACCGAGTCATGAAATGCCTGCACTAACTCTTCTACGGACGCTCCTTGAAATGTCACCACATCGCGAATGCCGAGTACTTGTCCGTGGAACAAACCCGCTTCTTCATCGAGTTCGTATTTCGCCGTATACCCTTTGTATTTCATGGTCTGATTCCAGCATTTTCCAAAAACTCTCGAACGGACTTCACGGCTCCACGATCCGTTTCCTTTTCAGGATGAGGTCGGTGAAATACTGCTTTTTCGTCGTTCAGAGCAACTCTCACCCGTGATCCGTTCCCCTCAGTGATTTCTGCCCCATGATGAAGCATCAGACTTTCGATGTCGCGCCAAGGAATATTTGCGGGGACAGGATTCTCAAATATCTTCTTGAGAACCTTGTCATGTTTCGCCATGTTCGGAACAACCTTGCAAATTTATCGGCGTGACCGCCCATGAAATTTCAGCCTGGCCCCAAAAATAGTATCATTATATGATACTGAGTCAAGTTTTATTTTGTTGTTTACAGGCACCTACTCACAAGTCATTATCGCAAAAACACTTAGAACCTATAAATACCGCCCATGTCGCCACTCGATTATCTCGTCGTTATCGCCTACCTGCTCATGACCGTCGCCCTGGGGGCCTGGTTTGGACGCCACCAGTCCCGCGATGAATTCTTCGAGGCGAGCCGCTCCATGGGACGACTGACCGTCGGGCTCTCCGTGATGGCGACCCTCTTTTCCTCGAACAGCTTCGTCTTCTACCCCTCCATCGTGTATGGCGACAGTCTGAAAATCTGGCTCACACTCATCGCTCACACCGCGATCTTCCCGCTCATCGTGTGGGTTTTCATTCCGATGTTCTCCCGGCTGAACTGCCCCACCGCGTACGAATATCTCGAACGCCGGTTTCATGTCTCGATCCGCTGCCTCGCCAGCGGCCTGTTCATTCTGCTGCGGATTGGGTGGATGGCCTCCGCCACCTTCGCCGCGTCACTGGTGCTGGCGGCGGTGTCGGGCGTCGATCAGGGAGTTGTGATTATCTCGCTCGGCGTCGTCTCGATTCTGTACACGATGATGGGTGGTCTGCGGGCCGTCATGTGGACCGACGTCATCCAGTTTTTCATCTTCTCCCTGACGATCCTGCTGGCGCTGGGCCTGCTGGTCTCGCAACAATCGGGCGGCTTCCTCGACATGTTTGAGAAGTACACCTCCGATCGCCCCCACATGCTGGTCGACTGGACCCCCTCCGTCACCCTTCAATTTGGAAGTTGGGCCGTGCTGTTCGGCATCTTTCTCGAAGCACTCTCCGCCTTTGGAGCCGATCAGGTCGCCGTCCAGCGATACCTCGCCGCCGATTCCGAACAGACGTCTCAGAATGGTTTCGTGATCACGATCCTCGGCATCTGGTTCGTCGTTCCCGCGCTCCTGATCATCGGTGTTGGACTCTACGGTTACTACGGCGAACATCCGGGCGACCTGCACCCTCTACTCGCCGAAGCAGGCATGAAGGATTCGGCTCTCGCCGCGGCCTCTCCGACCGACGTTCACGACGAGATGGTGGAACGCGGCTTGCAGGACAAGGCCTTTCCCGTCTTTGTAAAAGACCACTTTCCCCCCGGCACGATTGGTCTGTTCCTCGCGGCGTTGATGGCGGCGATCATGTCGAGTATTGACTCGGGAATTCACTCAGTCACGACGGCATTCGTCGTCGATTTTCGAGACCGTCTGTTGCCGCACCTGAAACCGGAGGACGAGAAAGAGGACGTCCGTCTGATTCGAGGCTTGATCGTCGGTATCGGGGCGGTCTCCGTGACACTGGCGCTGTATGTCGGACCGCTGGGAGATGTCTTCACCATCGGCAAGATGCTGACGGCGGCTTTCGGCGGCCCGTTACTCGCCGTCTTCCTTCTGGCCTTCTTTTCCCCGAAGGTCACCACGCCGGGCGTCTTCCTGGGGACGATCTTCTCTGCAGCGGCCACCCTCGCTTGCATGTTTGTCTTTGACGACTGGTTCTCGGTCTGGTTCTGGCCGATCGGGTTCGGGTTAGCGATGCTGCTTTCCTGGGGTTTGAGTCTGATCCTCGGCAAACCCCACGGCGATGAATTCACCTATCGTTCTGTGGTGAAGCAACCTGAGTGATGCTTCGACGCCAAGTCGCAGAGAGATGAAGAATCGCAAAGAATCTATGGGTAGCCCCGTTTGCTCGCCAAACGGGGTGACAACGTCACAAGAGGTCACTTACTTTGAGCCGCGTGGCAAGCACGCAGGGAACGTTGAGTGAAGTTGAGCCTATGAAGATGCTTGCACACATGTCCGCGCGATCCCCGGCCGACTTCCGTCGGCGGCTATAATTAAAAACATATCGCTCATGAACGAAGATCAGTGTTCCCGATTTGCTATCTGGCTTAAAACCAAACACTCAACACTCAAAACTCCCCTACTTCAACCGCCAGACTTTCACATCATCGACGGCCGCTTTCTTCGCGACGGCCAAGGTAATCATCCGCTTGGTCGGGTGGGCGATTCCTTCCGACGAAAACTCGCCGACCAGATGGCCGTCGAGATACGTCTTCATCGAGTCCCCTTCGACCACCACCAGCCACGTGTACCAGGTGTCCGGCTTCAGATCGAGTTTGACGTTTTTCCGCTTACTGTTGATCAGTTTGTTGAGTTCGGGAGACTTCTCTCCCGCAAGGCGACGTTCCCGGATTTCGTTGTCCATATGACCGGTTTTGGAATCCATCAGCGTCATCTGATTGAGAGCCACCCGCGCCATGCAGAGATGACCGGCGTGAATCGTCTTCACTTCCCGGTCAACAAAATCGAGACCGAGGTTGTCCCCCTTGCCGAGCTTGACTTTCATTTCGACGGCCGCGTCCTGGAAGTCAAGTTTTTGAAAGATGGCAACACCATGATCGGCGACCTTGTGACGTTCAGCAGTCATCACGCCATCGACGAGATCGACCTGCTGATTGCCTTTGGCTCGCCAGGGACTGTTACTGGTCCAGCCGTTCCCGATTTCTTCTTTGCCGGGCGTCGATTCGTCCCGCTCGAAATCGTCCTCGAAGATCAAGGTGCCTCGGGCTTTGATTTCTGCCGGATCTTCGGCATTGGTAACAGAGACAACCGACAGCAACGCAACAACAGCCAGCATCGAACGTGACATGTGAATCTCCGGGGGGTGTGAATCGTGTGTGATGGTTCCAGTCTACGCCTGTGTTCCAACCTTTGCCATATCAGAGACTTATCGCATTGCCTCAGGGCATGTGAACAAATCTTTCTGCATTCGACGAAATCCGCTATATTTCTCGCCCCTTCCCTCCTCCTCACGATTTATCCCCCCTCTATCACCTCGGTCGTTCGACCGGTCTCTGAGGAATTCGATCATGATCTCCACACGATATGGACTCCTTGCACTGGCACTCGTTTGCAGTCTGAGCGGCTGCAAAATCTTTCATTACACTCCCGCGTGGCGTGCCCAAACTCCCGTGGAATTCGCGTCTCACACGGAATCCTCCCAGGCAACCGTCTTCCTTGTCGGGCACGGCTGGCACACGGGACTCGTGCTCCCCGTCAACAACATTGATCGAGGGAACTTTCCGGAAGCGAAGGATTTCCAGGAAGCCGATTTCATCGAAGTGGGCTGGGGTGATGAAGGGTTTTATCGTGCGACAAAAATGACTCCCACCATCATCACCAAAGCCGCCTTCTGGCCGACGCCCAGCGTCATGCATGTGGCCGGTTTTCGAGGTCCCGTCCGCAATTTCTTCCCCTACAGTGACATTCACGAAGTAAAACTCTCCGTTGAAGAGTTCGACGCGCTGTGCCGTTTCATCAGCAACTCCTTCGAACATGATGACCAGGGCAACGCCATCGATCTCGGCGAAGGTCTGTACGGCCAATCGAGGTTCTATCGTGCGAAAGGGGAATACTACATGCCCAAAACGTGTAATATCTGGACGGCGAAAGCACTCCGCGAAGCGGGACTTCCCATCACCGTGCAAACAGCGATCACCGCGGAGAACGTGTTGGGACAAAGCCGAAAATGGAACCGCGTCCTCCAGGAGTCACCCAAAGGGATCAAGAAAGCAGCTTTCGAGGGTTCATCGTTGGAGGAGTGAGGCCCGATAACTCGACCTGCCCCTGACGTCATTAAATCTTGTGATGACTCTTTTCTCGGTCTTTAATCCGCGACTTCCGTCGGTGGCTCCAATCTTCGTGACGCATTTGAAGTGGAATGTGACTTTCTGTTAAAGCATGTCTGTTATGAATTCACCTGCGATCTTACGATCGCGGCTAGAATCTCTCCGCGCCCTTCGCGAACTCTGCGGTTTGAAGAAGTGACCTCGATCGATCGGGGGCTTTCGCTGACGCGAAGCGCCCCCGCCACTGAAATCACTTTGCGTTTCTTCGCGACTCGGCGGCTTTGCGTCGAAACAACTACTCTTCCGATTGCAGAGGCGAACACCAATTAAGCCAACAAGATCCCAATTCCCGCACAGGAAATGACCGCCCCCGCCAGACGCAGGAACCTGATACCGTGATCACTCTGCGTCAGATACTTACCAGAGACGATACCAAGCGTGTGAAGCGCGGCGGTCGCCATGAAAAAGCCAGTGAAATAGTAAGCGGGAGTCGCCAGGGTCGGCATTTCGGTGCCGTGGGCGTGTCCGTGAAACAAACCCATTCCTCCCATGACAAGCACCACACTGAGCAGGGGGAAATCACTTCGGAACATCAATGATGCTCCCAACAAGACGACCGACAAAGCAATCCCGACTTCAACCAGCGGCAAACTACCGCCAATCAGACCCAGCATGGCTCCCAATCCGAGACACCCCAGAAAGCTGGCTGGAAGCATCCAGATTGCTTTCCGCCCCATGCGCACGGCCAGAAGTCCCACCGTCACCATGGCCAGCAAATGATCGAGACCGAACCAGGGATGGGTGAGTCCTTCCAGAAAGCCACCCGAGGAACTGAAGGCATGCTGCGGATGTGCCATGGCAGGAGAAGCGGTCAGTCCGAGGCCCAAAACGATCAGTCCGATGATCCACAATCTCATAATTTCTGTCTCGTCAAATAGGGAAATTCAAGTTCCACAGTACTGTTGATCAAAATACCAAGCATGCTGTGATTTCACAATCTTTTGGTTTCTTCGCACCTTGCGACTTTGCGTCGAAAAAACCTACTCCTCCAATTACGGATTTGCAATAATAAATGTCTCTCAAAACAATCGCGGGATAACCAATCGCTCAACCGGAGCGGCGGTTGAGCTTGAACCTGTAATCAACATCGCTGCTCGCCGCCCGGTCAGCTTTCACCGTTCGTTGGATGAAATTATGGCGACTTTGACACCATTCGCTCGGGTTAGACGCATGATCCGTCGTGCAATGATCGCGGTGTCGTCATTGATCGTCGCCGGGTTGATCACATCGTGGCTTGTAGCGGGCGCGCTCGTCGCTCCCAGCCCTCGGACGATTGGCGATCCGCCTGATGAACTGAACGCCAACGCATTTTCGGTAAAAAGTGATTCCGGTTCTCAGATTTCAGGTTGGCATACCCAACCCGATTCGAGCAAGGGGGTCGTCATTCTGCTACACGGGATTCGGAGTTCGCGTCTGTCAATGTTGGATCGCGCTCGGATGCTACATGACGCCGGATATGCGACGGTCATGATCGATTTTCAGGCACACGGCGAGAGCCCAGGAGATACGATTACAGTTGGATATCTCGAACAACACGACGTGCGTGCTGCCGTAGAGTTTGCACGACGCAATCACCCGGGCGAACCAGTCGGCGTTGTCGGCGTTTCACTTGGTGGAGCCGCTGCCCTCTTGGCATCCCCATTGGACATCGACGCTCTTGTACTCGAGTCGGTTTATCCGAACATTCACGATGCCGTTCACAATCGTGTTGCCGCTCGGCTTGGGCCGTTTGCATCCATTCCTTCGTCGTTGCTGCTGATCCAATTGCAACCTCGACTTGGGATCTCGGCAACAGAGCTTTGCCCAATCGAGCATCTGTCGGATATTGGATGTCCTGTTTGTATATCCTCCGGAACTGACGACTTCCATACGACCGAAACGGAAACGCGGGAAATGTTCTCTGCCGCCCCGGAACCTAAAGAGCTATGGTTGGTCGATGGGGCTGCGCACGTCGACTTACTAAAAAGTGATCCGGTAGGATACCGGCACCAAATTCTGGGATTTCTCGACCGTCATCTAGGCGGCGATCGAACAGAAACAGCGAACCATCCAATGCAACCGAGTGGCGACGTCGGATGTTTTGAAGTGGATGCTCAATCATCGCCGCCGGCTGATCGGTAACGTTAAACCTTCCGCACCTTTCCCACGCGAAAGAAACCCGTTCCACACGGCTGCCCCTCCTGGCTCTTCGCGACTCGGCGACTTTGCGTCGAAAAAACCTACTCCTCTGGTCGTAACAGCGGGAAGAAGATGATATCCCGAATCGATTGTGAATTCGTCAGCAACATCACCAGACGGTCGATGCCGATGCCGAGTCCTCCCGCCGGAGGCATGCCGACTTTGAGTGCCTTGATGAAATCGTGGTCCATCTTGGCCATCGATTCCTCTTCATCCATGCCGGCGAGCTGTGTCTGGAACAATTCCTCCTGCAAGCGGGGATCGTTGAGTTCGGTGTAGGCGTTGGCGAGTTCCATGCCTTTGACGAACAGTTCGAAGCGCTCAGCGATACTCGGATCGCCCTGCTTTCGCTTGGTGAGCGGACAGATGCTGGCCGGATAGTCGATCACGAAAATCGGCCCCTCCAGATGATCTTCCACGGTCGCCTCAAACACTTCATTCACGATGACATCCGGGTGCATCTCCTCGGAGTCCATTCGTTGGATGAAGTCCTGGGCAATGTGCCCGTGCTCGGCGAGTTCGTGAGCTTTCGCTTTGACCGCCTCGGCGTCCGACATGTCACAGCCGGCATGTTCCTGGAACAGGTCGGCATACTTCTTCCGCGGCCAGGGTGGTGTGAAGTCGATTTCTCCCTCGTCCCACGGCAGTACCATCGTTTCGCTGATCGACTTCACGGCGTTGCAGACGATCGCTTCGGTCAGATCCATCATCGATTCGTAGTTGCCGTAGGCCTGATAGATTTCGATCATCGTGAATTCGGGATTGTGGGTCGTATCGATCCCTTCGTTCCGGAAGACGCGACCGATTTCGTAGACGCGCTCGATCCCGCCGACCATCAACCGCTTCAAATGCAACTCCAGCGCGATCCGCAGATAGAGTTCCATATCGAGGGTGTTATGGTGCGTAATGAAGGGACGGGCCGCGGCCCCTCCCGCGATGCTGTGGAGTACCGGCGTTTCGACTTCATGGAAACTCTGTTCTCGGAGTGTCTGCCGGACCGAATCGATAATTCTCGACCGATTGAGCATTTTGTCGATGACGCCTTCATTGTAGATGAGGTCGATGTACCGCTGACGCAGCAGCATCTCGGTATCTTTCGCGCCGTGGAACTTTTCCGGCGGCTGGGCCAGCGACTTGCACAGAATCGTCAGCGTCTCGACAAAGATGGAGACTTCCCCGGTATTGGTCCGCTTCATCTTGCCGTCGATCCCGACCAGGTCCCCCAGATCGAGTTGTCGCATCAGTTCGACCTGCTCGTCGGGAAGATCGCCGCGTGAGAAGAGAAGCTGAATGTCACCCGTGGCGTCTTTGATGTTGAAGAACCAGAGCTTCCCCGCTTTACGTCGGAGCATGATGCGTCCGGTGACGCGTACCGTCGGCCCTTCCACGCCGGATTCTTCCGGGCAGAGGGAACGAATTTCGTTGATGGGGGAATAATCGTCGAACCGCTGTCCGTAGGGATCGTGTCCCAGCTCGACAATTTTTTCGAGCTTCACGAGGCGGTCTTTTTCAAAACGATCGGGCTTCGACATCGGGAACTCCGGGAGGTATGAAATGTGGGAAAAGTGATGAAGGTTCGAAAAGAGAATCCAATATCGCCATCTGTTTCACGCGTCAGCATCCGACAAGCGTGACAACTTCTGACTTTTGATACTTTTCAATCTCTTTGCACTTTTCTTACTCTGGTAGGACGTGAACAATCGCCACACGGCAAATGACGGATCAGGGTTCGAGACTGACAAGCTCCCGATATTCAAGGATCGGCGTCAAATCTTCAACTCTGCCGACCGCGAAACCGCCCGCAATGACTCGGAACTGCCTGAATGAACTGGGATGAACTGACAAAATCACTGCAACAACCCGGATTCTGGCCGGAACCGGGGGACGTCGAGGTGATCGAAACCCATATCTCGGGGATCTTTCTGGTCGGCGAACGAGCCTATAAAGTGAAGAAACCAGTCGATCTCGGCTTCGTCAACTTCACGACCCTCAAACGTCGAAAGCATTTCTGCGAGGAGGAACTGCGTCTGAATCGACGTCTGGCTCCCGATTTGTATCTCGATATGTGCCGGCTCACCGACTCGGAAAACGGACCGGAATTCGAGGGGGAGGGTTCGGTCATCGAATATGCGGTCGAGATGGAACGCTTCGACCAGGACTCGCTCATGATTCACGCCGAACAGGAGGGCGAGTTAACGTTCGAGCACATGGACCAACTCGCCGAACTGATCGCCGACTTCCACGCCAATTGCCCGACGGCTCCCGAGGACGAACCGTTCGGTGAAGCGGAAAGTGTCTGCCTGCCGGTGGAAGAGAACTTCCGACACCTGTTACACGAAAATCTGCCTGACGATCTTCACGAACGACTCTCGAAACTACAGGGCTGGTCCCGAGACGAACACGAGCGTCTGCACGATACGTTTGCCGAACGAAAGGCGGAAGGCTGCGTCCGGGAATGTCACGGCGACATGCATCTCGGCAACATGATTCTCGAAGACGACAGGATCACGATTTTCGACTGTATCGAATTCAACGACAGTTTCCGCTGGATCGACGTGCTGAGCGAAGTCGCTTTCTGTGCGATGGATCTCGCCGACCGGGGACATCCCGAACTCGCCCATCATTTTCTCAATCGCTATCTGGAAATCACCGGCGATTATGCGGGGCTTCCCGTGTTGCCCTATTATCTCTGCTATCGGGCGATGGTCCGCGCCAAAGTGACCTGGTTGCGACTTCAGCAGCATCCCGGCAGCGAGGAAGAAGAAACTCTGTGGACCGAATTGAAGGAATACATCGCGCTCGCCGAACAGTATGCCTTCCATCGGCATCCGCAACTGATCGTCATGCACGGCGTCTCGGGGACGGGAAAGTCATTCGGCAGCAAACAGCTCGTCCACGCGCTGGGAGCGATCCGGATTCGGTCCGATGTGGAACGTAAACGGCTGGCGGCTCAAATCATCGACGATGATGACGAGGCGGAAGAAGTCGATCTCTACGATCCTGCGATGACGGCATCGACGTATGGCTGTCTGCACTTTTTAGCCGGGATCGGCCTGGAGGCCGGCTTTCCGATTCTGCTCGACGCCACCTATCTGAAATCGTCTTTCCGAACCGATGCGCTACAGGTGGGAGACTCTCACCAAGTACCGGTCCGAATCCTCCATCTCACCGCGAAGAACGAAACATTACGGCAGCGGATTCTCGCCCGACAGGACGAGGGAGCCGATCCCTCCGATGCGGATCTGACAATTCTGCAAATGCAGTTAAAAAATCGGGATCCGCTCACCAACGCCGAACGCGATCGAAGCATCGAGGTCGATACCGAGCAACCCGACTGCTGGCAAAGGGTTATCGAGACTTTGCAGCCCTGAAATCAGGCTCAGTATCTGCACGAAAATGGGCCACAAACGCCGCACTGCCTTGTGAGACATTCCGGAACCCTTCATAATCAGTATTGCTGATATTTTCCCACCTGCGCAATCCCACCAGAAAGGTTTTTTCATGCGTACCGCGATTTCCACCACACTCTGTCTCCTGCTGATGGCGGGATTCACTTTCGCTCAAGAAGAATCGAAACCGACGGAAAAAAAAGAAACGCCCCCTCCCTTTGACTCCTTGAAAGATCAAGCCAGCTATACCATCGGCCAGAATCTCGCGTCGCAGATCAAGTTCAACGATCAACTCGATCTCAACTTTGAGTTGGTGATCGAAGGCTTCACCGACAAACTCGGCGATAAAGATTCGAAAATGACCGAGCGTCAGATGCAGGAAGCGATGCTCGCCCTCCAACAGCAGCTTCGCGATAACGCGTCCAAAAAAGAGGAAATGGCGGCCGCCGAAAATATCAAAGCCGGTCAAGAGTTTCTCGCTAAAAATGCCAAGCGGGAAGAAGTCACCACCACCAAAAGCGGTCTGCAGTATGAAGTCCTGAAAGACGGAGAAGGTAAAGTCAGCCCGAAACCGACCGACAAAGTGACGACCCACTATCACGGCACATTACTCGACGGAACCGTCTTCGATAGCTCCGTTCAACGAGGAGAACCGATCGACTTCCCCGTTAACGGCGTGATCAAAGGCTGGACCGAAGCCCTGCAACTGATGCAGGTCGGCGACAAGTACAAGCTCTACATTCCAGCCGATCTCGCTTACGGCAACCGCGGCGCGGGTGGCAAAATCGGCCCCGGAGAGACGTTGATCTTTGAAGTCGAACTGCTCGCCATCAACGGCGAAAAGTAGTCATCGTCAATACGACGGACACCAAGGAGAGTGCGACATCGGTCGCCTCTCCTTTTTTCTTGCGCGGTTAGAAAATCTCTAACGCCGATAAGAAGTCTCCAAGCGGCAAGAAAGATTTGAGAATTGCCACGCGACCGGCTGCACCGTTACGATGGTTAAGCCTCGACTCACAGGGAGAAATCATGCCCCGTTTCCTGATCGTTCTATCCGTCCTCCTCAGTCTCTCGTCCGCCTTACACGCCGAACGTCCCAACCTCATTTACATCCTCGCCGACGACCTGGGCTATGGCGATCTCAGTTGTTACGGCCAATCGACGCTGCAGACGCCCAATCTCGACAAGATGGCGGCGGAAGGGATGCGGTTCACCCGTCATCATGCCGGCTCGACCGTTTGCGCGCCGTCGCGATGCGTCCTGATGACGGGACTCCATACCGGTCACTGTCGCGTCCGGGGTAACGGGCCGGGACAACTGCAAGCCGACGATAAAACCTTCGCGGAAGAACTGCGGAAAGTGGGTTACAAGACCGGCTGCTTCGGAAAATGGGGCATCGGCAATCCTCCCCCCATCGACGATCCGAACCGGCACGGCTTCGATCAGTTCTACGGCTACGTGAATATGTTTCACGCCCACAACTACTATCCCGAATTCCTGATCCGTAACGGCAAGCACGAACCGCTCCGCAACAAGCTCTATCCCGACTATCGGGACTACAGCACGGGAGCGAAGGAAGGAGCCGGCGTCGCCGAGGTCGCCGTCGATTACGCCCCGCACCTGATCGCGGACGAGTTCTTTTCCTTTGTCGAACGGAACAAGGACCGGAACTTCTTCGCCTACTACGCGCTCAACATCCCCCACGCCAACAACGAAGCGGGACGCGAGAAACGGATCGACAAAAACGGCCTGCGTGTTCCCGAAGTGATTGACTCGGCAAAACGCCGATCCTGGCCCGTTCAGGAACAGGGTTTTGCGACGATGATCGACCAGATCGACAGCGACGTCGGTCGCTTAATGGCACTATTGAAAAAACTGGGAATCGAGAACAACACCATCGTCATGTTCTCCAGCGACAACGGACCGCATCAGGAAGGAGGACACCAGATGGAGTTCTTCAACTCCAACGGCGAACTCCGCGGCATGAAACGGGATCTCTACGACGGCGGCGTGAAAGTCCCTTTCATCGTCTGGGGACCGGGGCGGGTTCCCGCCGGTCAAACGTCGGATCTCCTGTCCGGTTTTCAGGACATATTCCCCACCATGCTGGACCTGGCCGAGGTTGAAGGGGGCTACCCGCAAACGGACGGCCTCTCACTCGCTCCCACTCTCACCGGTCATCCCGAACGACAGGCGAAACACGAACATCTCTATTGGGAGTTTTTCGAGCAGGGAGGCAAACAGGCGGTCGTGAAAGGTCATTGGAAAGGGATTCGACTCGGGACGCTCAAAAATCCCGACGCCCCGCTCGAACTCTACCACCTGAAAACCGATCCCTCGGAAGAGAACAACATCGCCGACCAGCATCCCGAGATCGTCAAAGAACTGGCCACCATCATGCAACGCGAGCATGTCGATCCCTGACAGGCTCAGATCTCCCGCGTCGCGGCGACCAGTTCCTGAAGTTTGGCACTCGCGTTCCCGGAAGCAATCGCCTCCCGCGCCCGTTCCACGCCCGACTTCAAGTCCTCGACCTTACCGACCGTCAGCAACGCAGCCGCCGCGTTCGCCAGCACCATGTTCGCCGGGGCTCCCGTCTCTTCCCCCGCGAAGATCGATTCCAGCAGCCGCGCCGACTGTTCGGGAGAATCGACCTGCAGTTCCTCCACCGTACATTCGGGAAGCCCGAAATCGGCGGCGGTCCAGGTTTGTTCGTCGATGCCGCTCTGAGAAACGCGACAGGCGAGCGTCGTCCCCCAGAGACTCACTTCGTCCAGTTCATCGTTGCCGCAAACGACCGTCGCCCCCTCCGCTCCCAAGAGTTTCAACGCGGGCGCCAATTTGTAGACGAGAGCATTCGAGGCAGTCCCCAACAGTTGATACTCGGCCCCCGCCGGATTGGTCAATGGCCCCAGCAGATTGAAAATCGTGCGGAAGCCGAGCGACTTGCGGACGGGGCCGACGTGCTTCATCGCCGCATGAAAGATGGGAGCATAGCAGAAGCAGAGTTGGATCTTGTCGAACACCTGCCCGACCTGTTCGACCGTCAGGTCGAGATTGACGCCGAGTTCCCCCAACACGTCCGAAGAACCGCTTTTGCTCGTCACTCCCCGATTGCCGTGTTTGACGACGGGAACTCCACACGCCGCCGACACGATGGCGACCGCCGTGCTGATGTTAAATGTATGCAGCCCACTCCCTCCCGTGCCGCAGGTGTCGAACTTGCCGGAGATCGTAGTGGGAATCGGTGCCGCCTTCTCCCGCATCGCTTTCGCGGCTCCCGCAATCTCCTCGACCGTCTCCCCCTGAATCCGCAAGGCGGTCAGCAAGGCGGCAATCTCGGCGTCAGACGACTGGCCGTTCATGACTTCGAGGATGACGGCGTGCGATTCCTCGACGGAAAGCGTTTCACCGGCGAGCAGTTTTTCGAGAGCGTGTCGCATGGGGTCAATCATGGCGGATTCTTTTCAGTAAAAGTCGAATGAGACCCGCAGCATACCGCAAACGGGAATCCGGGAAAACGATGGATTCCGGAAGATTGCCGGTGGTATCTTAATCAATCAGAGACCACGCTCCTTTCCCCGTTCACAAGGGAGACATGATGAGAAACAGTGCCGTCGTTTGTCTGGCTTTGGGAGTCATCGCAGGACTCTCGGCTCTCAATACAATACGAACCTCGCACTCGATTCCCTCGGATCCCACCGCCCGGATCAGTTATTCCATCGGCGTGTTTCTGCCGACGATTCTCCTGCTGGCCGCCGGCCTGTACCTGGCGATGAAACCGAAAGAGGGCGAATGAATGTGTGCCAGACAGGGTCACAAGAAGTTGACATCATGCAGAAACGAGCTGTTCTTGACGTGCTTCACCTGGCAGCATGTTGATGAGGTGAGTTTCTTGTCGCTGCTCGACACACAGTCGATAACCGGTTGGGGTAGCCGACAATCCACGCTTCAAGCAAGAAAACGATGGGCATTATGACTATTAGAACAAAACGCATTACATCCCCGAATCTCTTTGTTGACAACGACTCGATTTTATTTGACAGAGATCGTGCTAAGAGTTTTGCAGAAGATATTCCTGATCTGTCTGCAATAACAATAATCGCACAGCCGTCCGGCTTTCCGGTGACTCTTTCCGACCAAGCAGTAAGCTGCGCACAAGAGGCACTTTCGTTGATCCAGGCACAAGTCGATAGGCAGTATCGAATGTTCCTGTTTGTTACGTCCGGACCGTGGCAGGAATCAAACCGAATTGTAAGGTACAAAAAATTATGGAAATTGATCCCAAATATTAGCGGGTCAGTAAAATTCAGTGAAGAGGTTGAGTTTAAACGAGATAACAAACTTATGTATGCAGGACTCGTTGAGTTTATTATTAGTGATATTAATTCATTGGTGGAGATCGCAAGGACAGACATATCTAGCGCAATCATTTGTAGCCATCGGGACAAAATAGATTCACTCGCTAGCATAAATAATATATTCACGCACGCCTTCCCGACATATAAAGAAAAACCTCTGACAAGGGTTGATTGGTTGGCACTTGCAATAGAAGTATGCCCACTCGGTGATATCCTTGTAAGGGTGAATGGAACCTTCGACGACCGCGAGTCTGCAGTAGACATCATTTCGACAAAGGAAATAATTTCCTCATTGTAAAACAGGTTAGCCCATCCAAACCACAGGATCCGTCGGATGACGAAGACACAGGAAGTTGAGATGACACAGAAACGATCTCTTCTTGACGTGCTTCACCTGGCTGCACGTTGATGAGGTGAGTTTCTTGTCGCAGACGCGACCCAGCGAACTCTGGTTGATGAGCGACCGTTGCGACTCGCTGGTTGATGGTATGAATCGACTGGGTGGACTCAACGAAACCGCACGCTTGCGCGTTGAGGCTGATTGGGCGGAATCTCCATTCCACGTGATCTGCCTAAATCAGGAGATGCGATTTCCAGCGCAGATGAGTATTCCTTCTCTTCGCGACTTTGCGTCTTTGCGCGAGTCTTTCTTCTTCTGTGAGTCTCCGTTGTCTTCCGTCTCATCCGTGGTTTGCTTTTACCTTCTGAGTGAGTTTTCACAACGGTCCGCAAAGCGGACCCTACAAAATCTGCTCTCATCGGTTTCGATCGGCGTCATCGGCGTTCCCTTTTTTCTGCCCCCTCTCAAACACTGGCGAGCCGCAATTTGTAACCAGACCTGGCGATAGTTTTTTTCATTCGTGTGATTCGTTTGATTCATGGTTGGAAAATCAGTTTTTAGTGTGAAGTGTTGAGTTTTCAGCTTCCTGATTTCATGTCTTCCTCATTCAAAAACAGGAACACTAATCAACGCTGATCATCGCTAATCGGGATCAGCCTTTCTGATCAGTGATGATTAGCGAAGATCAGTGTTCCCTTTTTTCTCTGCGCCTCCGCGCCTCTGCGCGAGATTTCTTCTCCCTCTCCAGTTCTCGAAAATCCATCCGAGAAATCCACGTCATCCGCGGTTCCTCAATCTTTGTGACTTTTGGTGTTTTTTGTGGCCATTCTTCTTTTTCTTCCGCGGGGCTCCGTTTTCTTCCGTTTCATCCGTGTTCTCTTTTCAAAACATGGCAAGACGCGCAGTGCCACACAAGATTGGTCTTGTTCTCGAACTCGTACCAGAGTTAGCGTTCGAGGTTAATCGATTTTGGATTTCTGATTTTCGATTTTGGAATCCTGCGATCCAGACATCGCGATCTTTGGCAATTTGGTTTTTTGTTAGTTGTGATTGGTCAGTGGTCAGTTGCGGTTTGCTGTGTGAACAAC